>JBCDCH010000017.1 GCA_039182125.1 Planctomycetota bacterium | reverse complement strand
CGTCATGTGCGGGTACAGGGCGTAGTTCTGGAACACCATGGCGATGTCGCGGTCCTTGGGGGCGACGTTGTTCACGACGTTGCCGCCGATGGAGATGGTGCCGGAGGTGATCTCCTCGAGCCCGGCGACCATGCGGAGCGTCGTCGACTTGCCGCAGCCCGACGGGCCGACGAGCACGACCAACTCTTCGTCCTTGATGTTAAGGTTGATGCCCTTGACGGCTTCAACGCCACCATCGTAAACCTTGCGGACGTTTTCGATATCTACGCGTGCCATGGAGACGCAAAGGGTATCGCAGGATCGGGACCGTGCCAAACCTCGACACCCTGTTGCCGCTTACGCCAGGGAACCAATGATCTTTTGCCTGGCGTCGTCGAGGGTGAGGTCCGCCAACCTTGCCCCCGCTGCCCGCACATGACCGCCGCCGCCGAAGGTGCTGGCAAGGGCGGCGACGTCCGGGCCGCCGGTCTTGCTACGGAAGCTGGCTTTCACGCCATCTTCGGTCTCGACCAACAGCACCGATGCCATCACGTCAGCGATCTGCAGCGGCCAGTTCACCACGTCTTCCGTGTCGGTGACGTTGGCACCATAGCGGGCGAAGTCGGCGAGTGTGCAGGACTGCACCGCGACGTCGCCGCGAACTTCCATCGACTGCTGCACGTCGGCCTGCAGGCGCAGGCGCTTTTCGGTTTCGGACAGATACAGCCTGCGGTAGATCGCATCGGTGTCGACGCCCGCATCGACGCAATCGGCGGCAAGCCGCAGCGTCGCGGCCCGGGTGTTCGGATAACGAAACCAGCCGGTGTCGCTGACCAGCGCGACGTACAAGGCCGCGGCGACGGTCTTGTCGAGTTCGCCGATGACCGTTGCCGCGATCTCGGCGGCGGCGGCGGCCTCGGTGTCGACCAGCTTCGCGTCCGCCCAGTCCTGCTGGGTGACATGATGATCCAGCACGAGCTTCCTTCCGCCCCACCCGGCCAACGCTTCCTCCATGCCCGGCAGCTGGTTCCACGTCCCTGTGTCACACACCAGCAGCGTGTCGAACGACGTCATGTCCGGGATCGTCTCGGTCCAATCCAGCCCGGCGTCGTCGTAGACGAAGCGATACTTGTTTGGCATCGGCGAGAGCAGCAGCCGCGTGACGGACTTGCCCCGCCGCGTGAGCCAAAGCGACATCGCGGCGGTGGTGCCCAAGGCGTCGCCGTCGGGGCGGACGTGGGTGGTGAGCAGGACGTTGGTCGCATCGGCGAGGTGTTCGTGGAACGTCACAAGCCAAGGTTAGCGCCGTCGACGCAGTAGCAGACCGAGTGCCGCGACCCCGATCACGCTCGGCTCCGGCACGCCGGTCACACTCGCCGGCAACGCCGCGAAAATCTCGTCGGTCAACAACCGATGCCCCGCGGTCGTCGGGTGGATGTCGTCCCAGAACAGAAACCCGTCCGCCTCGTCGAAGCCGAGACCCGCGCCCTGCGCATCGTCGGTGATGTTGGTCAAGCCGAATGAAGACGGGTCGGCGAGGATGTCGCCGAAGGCATCGAACACGTCAATCTCGATCAGCTCGACCGTGGGATGGTTCGTCCGGACGTCGGCCAACCCCGCCGCCAGTGCGGCATTGAACGCGATCGCGGCATCGTCAAACACCGACTCGTTCGCCGTGCCCAGCGCCCGCGGAGTTTGGCCCAGCGGCACGAGGTTCAGCACGGCGATGAACTGCGCACCGGCCGTCGCCAGATCGCCGGCCGACGATGCGATCGCCGCGGCGGCGTCGCCGTTGAACCCGTCGTCGTCACCATCGATGATGTCGTTGGACCCGCCCCAGACGACGAACAGTTCGTCGCCTTGCGGCACGTTCGAGCCGAGGTAGTCGGCCACCTGATTCTCGACCGACGGGATCACGCCGATGAAGTTGTTGCCCGCCGCCCCGGCGCCGCCGAACGCGAAGTTGTCGCCGCCGGCCAAGCTGTTCACCGGCGCGGGCAAGCCCAGGTCGGACGCGAGGTACTCGCTGAAAAGTTGCCCGTTCGAGAACCGGCCGTCGAAGTAGTTCGCCCCCGGCAGCAAGCCGAGGGTCAACGCGTTGACATTCCCGACGTCGCTGAGCGAGTCGCCGAAGAAAACGACGTCGGACACTTGGGCGAACGCTGTCGTCGACAACGAAACGGCAAGAACGGCAGTGGTGGTACGCATCATCTGGAGAGCGAGCATACCACAACCGAAAGCCCACGGCTTCAGCCGTGGGTCTGCGATACCGCCCGTCGACCCACGGCTGAAGCCGTGGTCTTTCGGATCGTCGCGAAATCCCGGTGCAACTGCTCGACCAGATGCTCCACCCCGTCGAACTTCACCTGCGGCCGGACCCAATGGTGCAGATCGACCGCGAGCGGCTTGTCGTAAAGGTCGCCGTCGAAGTCGAGGATGTGGACCTCGGTCTGGCGACGCATGCCGTCGAAGGTCGGCGTAACGCCGATACTGATCGCGGCGGGCTGGCCATCGACGCTGCCGGCGTAGACGCCGTCGGCGGGGACCAGTTGCCGGCTCGCGAGGTTGGCCGTGGGGATGCCGAGCTTGCGGCCCCGGCCGTAGCCGCGAATGACCTCACCGACGAGCCGATACGGCCGACCCAGGCAACGGGCCGCATCGCTCACCCGGCCGTGGGCGATGAGCCAGCGGATCAACGAACTGCCGACATCGACGACCGACAGATCGTGCAGCACCGCCGTCGCCGGCTCGATGGTGACGATCTCGGTGCCGCCGGCGTGCTGCCGCATCATCGCCACGTCGCCGCCGCGGGCCTTGCCGAAACGAAAGTCCTCGCCCTCCACGACCCGGCTCGGCCGAACCTCCTCGACCAACCGCTGCCAAAACGCCAACGGCGCTTGCCCCAGCACTTCCGGACTCGGCGGCAGCTCTAGCACCGCGTCGATCCCTGCGTCTTCCAGCAACGCGCGCTTTTGTTCCGCCGTCGAGAGCCGGGGTGGCGCGAGTTCCGGACGCAGCACCGTCGCCGGGTGCGGCTCGAACGTCACGATCGCCCTCGGCCCATCACCCAGCGCCTCGATGATCCGCTGATGCCCGAGGTGCAGCCCGTCGAAGTTGCCGATCGAGAGCGCCGCTCCGTTCGGCAGATCGGTGATCGCGTTCATCCCGTGCAACACCTGCATGACATCACAGTAGTTGCCAAACGAACATGTATGCCACACTCGCCACGACGATTGCCGGGGCGGCGACGTAGCGCGTCGGCTTCCACTTGCGTTGCAACCACTCGACGCCGACGGCAAACGCCCACAAGGCCGCGACGCCGATGACGAGCCAAGCCAGCTTCCCCGCGTCGGGCAACGGCACCGCGACCGACAACGCCGCCAACGGTGCAAGCAGATACACATGGGCCACGTACACCGGCAGCGCGTGTCGCCCCAGCGTCGCCATCGGCCGCATCGGCGATGCCAACCAACGCCACGCCAAACCCGTCCACCCGAAGATCGTCACGCAAAGCGCCAGGTACTTCACGAACTCCGGCACGCTCAGCACCTGCTTCCAGAAGACCAGTCCAGGGTTGATGTTCAACCCGTACTGCTCGTCGTAAGCCAGCAGGTGACACGTGACCGTGACCAACGATGCGGCAATGACGACCGCCAGCTTCCGCCGGTTCGGCCAGGCGTCGAAGCGCTTCAAGTAATACCCCGCCCACACACCGAGAACGAAGAATCCCTGCCAACGCAGGACCAGAAACGTGCTCTGCTCCGGCTTGTCCTGCAAGGGCAGCAGGAACGTCCCCGGCACCGCGATGTCGAGGCCGTACAACCCGGCCGAGATCAGCAGCAGCAACCAACCCAGCCCGCGCCGCAGCAGCCAAAGCATGCCCGGCGCCGCGAGCAGCATCACGACGTAGAACGGCAACAAGTCGTGCCCCTCGCGCAGCGTCACCACCTGCCACACCAACGGCCCCACCGGGTACTGCGGTGCGAGCAACGCATACGCCAGCAGCGTCATCGCGAAGTGGGCCACGAGCACCTCGCCGGCCCGACGATCCATGCGCAGATACGCGCCGTCACGCCTGCCGAACACCAAGCCGATCGTCATGCCCGAGACGAGGATGAACCCCGCCGCCGCGAAGCGGGTGTACTCGGCGAGCCACAACCACCAGTCCGGCGAAAACGCGATCGCCCCGCCGTGGACGAGGTGTGCAACCAGCATGTTCGCCAGGCACAACCCCCGCCAGCCATCAAGCCTGGTGTCGCGTTTCTTGGATTCGGTCAACGTCGAAGAGGATACGAAAAAGCCGGGACGCGTTCTCGCGTCCCGGCCGTGGTGTGTGGAAAAGGTGTTCGACTTACTCGTTCCGCAAGCTCATCAGCAGCCGCAGGACGTACCAGAACAGCAAGGCCACCGCGGCGAAGAGCGCGAGGCTCGCCGCGACGTGCTGGCCGATGCGGTAGTCATGCATCACCGCCGAGGTCTGATACAGGATCGACCCGCAAGCGAACGCGATCATGAGGACGGTGAACCAAAGCCCGAGCGTGAACCCGAAAGCGATGGACCCGATGATGCCAATCATCGCGCCGATGCCGACGATCATCAGAATGCCGCGGAGGAAACCGAAGTTGTATCCGGTGAGCATCACGAATGCCGTGAGTGATCCGAACATCACCACGGTGATGACCAGCGCCTGGAACAGAATGCCGTCGAACGCCGGCACCGTCGTCGCGATCCACAGCAACGGCACGAGGATCACCGCCTGGGCGACCACGTACAACGACAGCCCGGCGTATTGAATGCCGATCGACGTCGCGCTGCGGGCCATGCTCTCGGCGATCCAACTCACGAGCATGAACGCCCCGAGCACGATCAGCCAGCCCCACTGTCCGCCGAGCACGGTGCCGAAGATGGCGTTGAGCGTCTCGGCCGGCACGAGCGTCAGGATCGCGGTGTCGATCGCCGCCAAGGCGAGCACCGCGCCCAGCAAGTGCAGATACGTCTTGCGAATGAACGACCCCCGTGTCGCCTCCGGTGCGGCATACGCAAGGGTGCCGACCGTCTCACGCTGACCGAGGTACTCCGGTTGTTGATACTGGCTCATAGTGCCGGGAGTATATCGCCAAGCCATTGCGCGGGTACAGCTCAACTTACGGCGGTGAAGCTGATGTTGTCCCAGGTATAGCCGCCGGCGTCGGTCGTGACGTTGGCCTGAATCTCAATGCGGACCCGGCCCGGCGGAAGGTTGTCGACGGTCACGGCTTGGTCCACACCACCGCGGATCGTCGCCAGCATCTGGGCCGGCCCGTCGTCGATGCGGTAGAGCACATTGAGCCGGTCGACATCGGTCAATGTCCCGAAACTCGCCAGGTCGATGCTCAGCCGCGTCAGGTCGTTGGTCCGCGTCAACGGCGAGGTGTACCAAGTGCGGAAACCGTCGGTGTCCGTGGCACGGAACACGCCGTCCTGCACACTGAAGTTCGGCCCGCCACGGAAGGTGTTCCACGTCCCGCCGATGAACAATCCGTTGTCGTTGTTCGTGCCGCTGATCTGCCCCTGCGTGCTTCCGTCGGGCTCGTCGAAGGTCTCGGTCAGGCTTCCCTGGGCGACGTCCTTGCTCGACTTGGTGACGCGCACATCGGTGAGCGTGATCGTGCCGACCTTGGCTTGGAGCTGCACCTCAAGGCGCAGCGTCTGTCCGACCAGGCCCTCGGCAACCGCGGTAAACGAGCCGTCACTGCTTCGGATAAACGCGAACTGCGTGGACGCCCCGCCGTCGACGCGATAGAGGAACCGCGCCAAATCGTCGGGACCGAGCCCGGTCGCGGTGAAGTCGATCTCAACCCGGGTCGCCGCGCTGAGCGTATCGGTCTCGGCGATCGAGATGTTGCCGCCCGTGTACCAGCTGACGAAGCCGGCGGTGTTGGAAGCGCGGAGCTTGCCGTTGTCGACGGCGAAGAAGCCGTCGCCGACACCGCCGCGGAAGGTCTGCCACGGGATGACCGGATCGCCGTTGATGTTGTTGAGCGAGCCGGCGGTGCTGCCGTCGGATTCGTTAAAGCTCTCGGAAGCGATGGTGACTTGCTCATCCCCGTCGGTGCTGGCGTTGAGGACGGTTTCAACGTCCGAGCCGATGTTGTCCCGCTCGCCGGTGACGCCGTCGTTGGCAAGGCCGTCGAAGGTCACCCGCGCGCCGGTCCGATCGCCGTAGTCGACGGTGTCGCTTCCCGCACCACCGGCAAACACGTCGGCACCCGGACCACTCAGTAGCGTGTCATTCCCGTCGCCGCCGTCGATCGTCGACTGACCGCTGGAGGTCGCGATCCGATCGTCGCCAGCGCCGAGGTCGACGACGAACTCACCGGCGCTCAGTTCGACCACATCATCGCCCCCGCCAGCGTTGATCGTGGCCCGGGTGAAAGGCACGTCCGGGTCGATCACGAAACGGTCATCACCACCGCCAAGATCGACGCTGAACCGCGTTCCACCCTCGAACCGGCCCACCTCGACCGAGTCAACCAGGACGCTGACCCGCTCGAACCCGTCGCCGGGCGCTTCGATGATGCGAATATCGTCGGCCTGATCGGTGCCCACGATCTGCACCACGCCATCGGAGTCGCGGAAGACCTGCACCCCGTCGCCGGCACCGGGGATGAACAAGCGGAGGTTGTCGAACGTGACTTCGCCGGCAGTGAGATTGAAGCTGAACTCGAACTTCGGATCCGACGTCCGGCCATCGAGGCGTAGCGTCCGCTGGCCAGGCAGGTCGCCAATGTTCCGCTCACGCAGCAACTCGCCCGCGCCACGCAGCCACACGAACCCTTCCGCATCGTCGGACACGTTGATGTCGACGCGCACGCTGTAGGGCTGGTCGTTATCAAGATCGATCGTCGGGGTGAACCAGGAGACGAAACCGTCCGAAGCGCGCACGCGGAACACGCCATCGGCAACGCTCGCATTCGGGCCGCCGTTGGACGTCCGCCACGTCACCATTGCGCCGTTCGCCTCGTTGACGAAGCTGCCGGTCGTCGCCCCGGTCGGCTCGTCGAACGTCTCCTCGGCAAGCACCACATCCCCGCTCGGCTCACCAACGACCGTCGCACCCAACGCAACCTCGACGTCATCGCGGATGTTGTCGCCCTCGCCCTCGGCACCGTCGTTGGCGACGTTGTCGAAGCTGACGGCGAACGGCCCGCCGGAACGGCCGCGGTAGTCGACGGTGTCGGTGCCTGACCCACCGGTGAAGTCCTGTGCACCGAAGCCCGAGACGAGTGTGTCAGCCCCATCGCCGCCGAGCACAAACGCCGGCCCTTGGATGTCGAGAAGGTCGTTGCCGCCCTCGCCGTCAACCGTGACACTGGTGGGCTCATCGAAACTACTGGCATTTGAGATGCGAATCTCGTCGTCATCGGAACCGCCGAACACGATCAGTCGATTGTCGGTACCCCCCGCAACGATCGTGTCTTGACCCGGGCCGCCGCGCACCACACCCACTCGCGGCCCCTCGATCGGGCTGAACGACATGCGGATGTTGTCGTTACCGGCTCCGCCGTCCGCCGTGGCGCCTCGAGCCACGAGTTCGTCGTCGCCGTCTCCGCCGAACAGGTTGGCACCGAACGTCCCGGCTCGGAGCGTGTCGTTGCCGTCACCTCCGAAAAAGCTCCCGGTGAACAAGGTCCCGCCGATCAACTCGTCGTCACCCGCATCCCCGTAGGCGTCGACGCCAGAAACGTTCAAGGTGTCGTTGCCTTCACCCCCGAAGACGCCGGGTTGACCTTCGTCTCCAAACAGGGCGAGTGCCGCGTTAACGGACAGGCGGTCGTCGCCGGCTCCGCCGAAGACGGTGATCGCGCTGGTGCCACCCGAGAGCGTGTCGGTGTTGAGACCGACACCGGCGGTCACGACATCGTCCCCGTCGAGCGCGTCGATGCGCACACCGTCGACGTCCGCCACCGGGAACTCGGCGATGACGTTGGTGCCCGAAGACACGCGGTAGACGCCCAGAAAGTTCTCGGTCGCGGCGACACTCAAGTTGTCGTCGCCGGAGGTGCCGGTCACGACGAGGGTCCGGTCGATGACTTGTGCCGTGGGACCGCCAGTTGATGGGGCGGACGTGATGACGATGTCGTCGAGGAAGTACGTCGCGTCACCCTCGGCACGGAACTGCACCTCCAGGCGGAGCGTGCCGCCACTCAGACCGTCGATGCTGGGCGTGAACACGCCGTCGGTGCCACGGGTGAAGAAGAACTCCTGGTTAGGTCCGTCGTCGATCCGGTAAAGAAACCGCACCAGGTCGCGGTCGGTCAGATCACGACCGCTCAGGAACATCTCTACTGCCACGTTCTCAGCACCGGCGATGTCCAACGGCGTGGTGTACCAACTGACGAAACCGCTGGGATTGTCCTCTGTACCGCTCACGCGCAGGATGCTGGTGTCGCGCCCGTCAGCCAAACGGATGCCGCCCGCCGGTCCGTAGGTGCGCCACTCGCCGCTGGGCGTCAGATTGCCGCTTGTAGCGAATGGGGCTTCGTCGAAGAACTCGGTGTAGAGCGTGACGGATCCCGGCTCACCGACGACGCTCGCGCCCAGCGCAACCTCGACATCGTCACGAATGTTGTCGCCCTCACCCTCTGCCCCGTCGTTGGCGACGTCGTCAAAGGACACCGTGAACGGGCCGTCGGTGCGTGGGCGGTAGTCGACGGTGTCGTTGCCGGGACCGCCGGTGAAGTCGTCGCCGCCGACACCCGTGACGAGCGTGTCGTCGCCGTTGCCGCCTTCGACGATGTAGCCGGTGCCGTTGGTAACGAGGGTATCGTTGCCGTCGCCGCCGTGGAGGGTGGCGGGGTCGCCGAAGTTGCTGACGGAGATGAAGTCGTCGCCGCCCTGGCCGTCGAGTACGCCACGCAATGCGCTGACCGTGCGGAACTCGAAGCGGTCCGCCCCGTCGCTGCCGAGTGCTTCGCTCAGCGGAAACTCGCCGTAAACGTCTTCGACGAACAGTCGATCGTCTCCGCCGGCGAGGTCGATGACGATGTCGTCGACGTCGCGCAGCTGGAAGAAGTCCGGCTCACCGGTGGGGCCGGTGATCTGCAGTTCATTGTCGCGGAAGCCGCCGGGGCCTTCAGAGGGATTCACGATCGTCCACGTCTCGGCCCCGTCGGTGACGACGATCCGAAGCGTCTGCCCGTCGAGAAATGCGCCGGTCGGCGGCGCGTCGGCCGCGGTAACGGTGACGTTGTCAAGCGTGTACGTCCCGACGACCGCTTTGAACTGCACCTCGAGCTTGAGCGCGTTGCCGACAATGCCGTTGGCCGTGGCGGTGAGGCTCCCGTCGGTGGCACGCGTGAACGCGAACTGTTGCAACGCCCCGCCGTCAACGCGATAGAGAAAGTTGGCTAGATCGTCGGGCCCGAGACCGGTCCCGGTCAGGTCGATGCTGACGTCGACCGGGCCTTGCCCGCCGATGTCCAGGTCGCTTGTGAACCAACTGACGAAATCGGTCGTGTCCTCGATGACGAGCACACCGTCCCGCACTGCGATGCCGCCGTTGGGCTGGAAGGTACGCCAGATGCCGGTCGGTGTGAGGTTGCCGGTGGTGGCACCGTCGGGTTCGTCGAACGGCTCGGCGAAAAGCTGCTGCCCGTCAGTTGGCGGCTGGTTAACGATCGTTGCGCCAACGACTTCTTCGACATCGGTGCCGATGTTGTCGCCTTCACCGGATGCACCGTCGTTGGGCAGGCCGTCGAAGCTAACGAAGAACTCGCCGCCGTCGGAATCGTTGTAGCCGACGGTGTCCTGTCCAGGCCCGCCGGTGAACACTTCGGGTGTGCCGGGTCCATTGAAGAGGTAATCGTCGCCGGGACCGCCATTGACGTTCAATGTCCGGCCACCGGCGACGCGCTGATTGAACTCGAAGCGATCGTTACCCGCCCCGTCCTCGACATCCGTTTCGGATTCGTCTCGTACGCGAATCTGGTCATCGCCGTCGCCGCCGAAGATAAGTCCGTCGGCGTCGAAACGGTGGACGATAAAATCATCGCCGTCACCGCCGTGGATTTCGTTGACACCTGCCGAGCCGACCATGCGATCGGGTCCGAGGCCACCAAATGCTGTCACATCCAGGCCGTCGCCAATGCCGGTGTTTTGCTGAAACTCGTCCGACCCACCCAACAAGTCGACCCACACGCGGGTCGTGTCGTAGATGTCGTCGCCTCCGGCGAAGTTGTTGATGAATACCTGTGTGCCCAAACTCCCATCAGTCAGTTGGATGCTGCGAACCGCGATGTCATCGGCGCCCTGTGTGCCAGTGATCCGTAGCACACCATCGACCAGTTCGACCTGACTGGCCTCCGGGCCGGGTATTTGCTGGATACTGAGGTTGTCGATGGCAAACTGCCCTTGTGTCGCCAGAAGTTGAACTTCGAGACGCACGCTCCCGGGCGTAATGGCACTTGCGGTCGCCGTGAATCGACCATCCTGGCCGCGGACCAGAGCGATCTCTTCTGCCGGGGCAAATCTCGGAAAGAGGACGACCCGTGCGTAGTCATTGGGGCCGACGCCGTTGGCGGCCAGGTCAAGACTGAAATCGACGGTCCTATTCAAAGAGAGCTCGGTGTACCAACTGACGATGCCCGAGGTTTCTTTGGCAACCAAGGCACCGTCTCGCACCTCAAACGTGCCGTCCCCGACGTTGTCTCGGAACGTTTGCCAACCCGGCCCGCCGGATGAACCGAAAACATCTAACCTGCCAGAGGTGCTGCCTTCCGGCTCGTCGAAGGTCTCGCTGTATATCTCCGGTGCGAAGTCGCCGTTAAGCAACCGCCTCGTTTCCAACTGTTCAACAACGGCGGCGGCGGAGTTCTTGATGTGGGTGTGGGCGGTGGTGGTCATGGGTCTTTCGGTGGGTACAACTCATGGTCCGGCACGGCGGTGCCGTGCGAGGCATGGTGGCCCGGCGGCGGGGTCCGGTCGGCTGGGTGGGTGCAATTTCGTGCGATGTCCCCGCGTCGGCCGGCGCATAGCCGGTAGCCCTGATCGAAACTAATCCCCGCCCCAGGGGCGTCAATCAGCCATCTTGCCGCATTCTCGGACATTCCGACGCGACAAATCCGACGCGTTCGGTTCGCAACGGCGGTGCGGGTCGTACATACTGACGCCATGACGTGAGGCTGGTTACGCGGGATGACCGGCTTTTCCTTCTTTTCTTCTTCCCGCCCCAACACCGAGGACATCGCCCATGTGCGGCATCATCGCTTACGTCGGACGCAAGATCGCTCAGCCCGTTTTGATCGAAGGCCTCAAACGTCTGGAGTACCGCGGCTACGACTCGGCCGGCGTGGCCGTGCTCGATGCCGAGGGCAAGCTGCACCTGCGTAAAGCCGTCGGTCGAATCAGCGTTCTCGAGGATTCGGTCCGCAAGGGCGAGCCGTTGCCGCACTCGACCATCGGCATCGCCCACACCCGCTGGGCCACCCACGGCGGCGTCACCCATGAAAATGCCCACCCCCACCCCTCCGACGACGCCGGGCTCACGCTGGTCCACAACGGCATCATCGAGAACTACTCGGCCCTGAAGAAGTATCTCATCGGCAAGGGCCACACCTTCTCCAGCGAGACCGACTCGGAAGTTCTCGCGGTGCTGATCCGGGACGTGTACCTCGAACTCGTCGAGCGCGGTGAGGACGGCGGGCCGAGTGATTCGCTACTGCAGAAGGCCGTGCGGATCGCACTGCGTGAAGTGACCGGCACCTATGGCATCGCGGTCCTCTGCGCCGAGGAACCCGACACGCTGGTCGTGGCACGCAAGGGCTCGCCGATGATCATCGGCATCGGCGACGACGAGTACATCTGCGCGTCCGACGCCAGCGCCATCGTCGAGCACACGTCCTCGGTCATCTACCTCAATGACAACGAGATGGCTGTTCTGCGGCCAGACGGGCTGCGCACCACCACGCTCGACGATGAAGTAACCTCGCCGGTGATGAGCGAGCTGGAGAACACGCTCGAGGAGTACGAGCTAGGCGGGTTTTCGCATTTCATGGAGAAGGAGATTTTCGAGCAGCCGCTGGCGGTGAGCAACTGCCTGCGCGGCCGGGCCGATCCGCGGGAGGGTCGCATCGTCCTCGGCGGCGTGTCGGGCATGTCGCGCGAGCTGACCACCGCCCGCCGCATCATCCTCACCGGCCAGGGCACCGCGTTCCACGCCGGGCTCGTCGGCGATTACCTGCTGGAAGACCTCGCCAAGATCCCCGCCGAATGCACCTTCGCCAGCGAGTTCCGCTATCGAAACCCGATCGTCGAAGAAGGAAGCGTCTGCCTCGCGATCAGCCAGTCCGGCGAAACCGCCGACACGTTGGCAGCACTACGCGAAGCGCAGACCAAAGGCGCTCACGCGATGGGCATCGTCAACGCGGTCGGCAGCACGATCGCCCGCGAGACCGACTGCGGCGTCTACCTCCACGCCGGCCCGGAGATCGGCGTCGCCTCGACCAAGGCGTTCACCTGTCAGTGCGTCGTGCTCACGATGCTCAGCATCTACCTCGGCCGTCGCCGCAACATGAGCCAGCAGCAGTGCGAACAGCTCATCGCCGGGCTCTGCCGCATCCCGGAGCAGATGGAGTCGGTGCTGCAGCAGTCCGACCACGTCCGCCAGATCACCGAGCAGTTCGTCGAGCGTGACAACTGGCTTTTCCTCGGCCGCGGCTATCACTACCCCGTCGCCCTCGAAGGCGCGCTCAAACTCAAGGAAATCAGCTACATCCACGCCGAGGGCATGCCCGCTGCCGAGATGAAGCACGGACCGATCGCGCTGATCAACGACGGCATGCCCGTTGTCTTCATCGCCAACCGGGGCAGCCAATACGAGAAGGTCATCAGCAACATCGAAGAGGTCAAGGCACGCGGCGGGCGGATCATCGCCGTCGCCACCGAGGGCGACGAACAGATCAAGGACTACTCCGACCACGTCATCTTCATCCCGCACACCGCCGAGCCGCTGCAGCCGTTGTTGAGCGTCGTGCCATTGCAGTTGCTGGCGTATCACGCGGCGGTTCTGCGTGGGTGCAACGTCGACAAGCCGCGCAACCTCGCGAAGAGCGTGACGGTGGAGTGACATGCCGATCGACCCGAAGACGCTCACGTTCCTGCGCAAGCTCAAGCGGAACAACGATCGTGCGTGGTTCAAGTCTCACGCCAGTGATTGGGAAGCGGCGCGGTCCGACTTCCTCGCGCTAATCGCGGACCTCAAACCCGGCATCGAGAAGATCAGCGACATGATGTTCGTCGACGAGGCGAAGTCGGGCGGGTCGATGCTGCGCATCCACCGCGACGTGCGCTTCTCGAAGGACAAGTCGCCGTACAAGACGAACCTTGCGGCAGTGTTCGCCCACCTCGGCGTCGAGGGGAAAATGGACGCGCCGTGCATGTACCTGCAGGTGATGCCCGGTGGCAAGAGCTTCGTCGCGGCCGGGCTGTATGGGCCTGACTCGGCCCAGCTCAAGCGCATCCGCGCCGCCATCGCCGACGACCCGGCCGCGTGGCGGAAAGCCACGTCTGGCAAGGCGTTTCGCGAGCGCCTGACCCTCGTCGACGGCTCGCTCAAACGCCCGCCCAAGGGATTCGACCCCGACCACCCGGCCATCGAAGAACTCAAACGCAAGCGCTTCGCCGCCGCGTCCGTTGAGTTCACCGACGCCGACGTCTGCGACCCGGCGTTCACCCGGACCGTCCTCGCCCACTACCGCGCCGCCGCCCCGCTGCTGCGGTTCATCTGCGACGCGCTCAAGCTTCCGTTCTGACGGGCATCACGCACTCATCGTCGGCTGATCGGTGTAGCCCTTAGCTCCGGCGGACGGGTCGTAGAACAGTGACGGGGCGGGCGGATCGTTGAGCGGCGCGTTCTCCGCGAAGCGTCGCGGCAGATCGGGGTTGCCGAGGAACGGTCGGCCGAAGGTCACCAGATCGCACTTGCCATCACCGATCACCGAGCGTGCCGACTCGGCATCGTAATCGCCGTTGAAGATCAACGTCCGCCCGAACTTCTCACGTGCGGCGGCATTGATCGCATCCTGGTCCGGGTGCGCCTCAGGCTGGTCGAAGAGCTGGCCGACAACTTCGAGGTGACCCACGCCGGTCTCGTTGATGGCTCCGAAGATACGCGTGTAGTGGTCGAGCGGGTCGGAGTCGGACATCTCGTTGAACGCCCCGGTGGGCGAGACGCGAATGCCGATGCGTTCGGGAGCGAAGACTTCGAGCAGGGCATGGAGGATTTGGAGCGGGAACCGGAGCCGGTTGTCGATAGAGCCGCCGAAGTCGTCGGTACGGTGGTTGGTGCCGTCACGCAGAAAGGAGTCGGGCAGGTAGCCGTTGGCCGCGTGGAGTTGCACGCCATCGAACCCCGCAGCCTTGGCGACGGTGGCCGCCCCGCGAAACTCGGACACGATCGCCGCGATCTCCGACTCGGTCAGCACGTGCGGCGTGGGTATGGCCTGCTTGCCGTTGGGCGTGTGGGCCTGGGTGTCTTTGAGGGCAACGGCCGAGGGTGCGACCGGACCCAGACCGTCGGGCAGCATGTCCGAATGCGTCACCCGGCCGGCGTGGTACAACTGCGCGAAGATCAGCCCGTCGGCTTCATGCACCGCATCGGTCACGAGCTTCCAACCGGCCTGTTGCTGCTCGGAGTAAATGCCCGGCATCGCGACGTAACCGAGACCGCCGGGGGCGACGTGCGTCGCTTCGGTGAAGATCAGCCCCGCCCCGGATCGCTGGCGGTAGTACTCGGCGTTCAATTCATGCGGCACCTCGCCGGGTAGCTTCGCCCGGCAACGCGTCATCGGACTCATCAGCACGCGATTCTTCAACGTCATCGGGCCGAGGTCGTGAGGCTTGAACAGCGGATCGTGGCTCATGCGGCGAAAGCTACATGCCTGCCGGCTTTCGACCAACGTCGAATCTCTACCCTTTCGTGAGGTTCCCCTGCTCACCCCAAACCAGACGGAGCAGAACCGTCCCAAGTGCGCAGCCGATCGGATACGACGGTACGTCCCACCAGCTGAAGGTCGTGCCGAGCATCATCCGCCCGACCCAGGTTGCGCGGATCGCCTGCAGCCAGCCTGGTTGCCAGAGTTGGCCGAACTCCAGCACGACCGTCATCGTGGCCACGCCGACCGCAACCGGGATGATCGTCGAGCGTCGCGGCACCAGCGCGAGTACGAGAGCCATCCACATCCACTCATACAAAATGCTCGTGCCCCAATTCTGAATCCACCACTCCGCGACCGGCATCGGCATATGCCGGACCAACGCCCCGACTCCGCCGGACACTGCAGCCAGCATGAGAAACGTCAGTCGCTTCGCGATTGCAAATTCGGTAGTCGGCCTATTCATCCCGCAGCGCCATTTACAATCATTGAACGAGTCGCACGATTGCAGCGCTCACGACCAACCGGTCGACCGATAGACTCGCTCGCCGTGCCAAACGAGATTCATAACACACGCATTCGCACGCTCAACGACAAGGATATCAACGCCGACGGGAAGTACGTCCTCTACTGGATGCATGCGTCGATGCGGACGCGGTACAACCATGCGTTGGAGTATGCGATTCGACAGGCCAATGAGATCGGCGTCGGTGTGGTCGTGTGCTTCGGGCTGATGGACGGGTACCCGGAGGCGAACCTTCGGCACTATCGCTTTCTGCTCGAAGGCTTGCGTGACGTCGAGGCGAACCTCAAGGAGCGCGACATCAAGTTCGTTTGCAAGCACGGCCAACCGCCGACGGTCGCGCTGCACTACGCCGAGGACGCGGCGTTGCTCGTCGGCGACATGGGGTACGTCCGCCCGGTCCGCACCTGGTACGACCACGTCGCGGATAAGGCGCAGGTGAAGTATGTGCAAGTCGAGAGCGAGATCGTCGTGCCGGTCGAGACGACCAGCGACAAGCAGGAGTACGCCGCCCGCACCATCCGCACGAAGATTCACAAGAAGTGGGGCGACTACATCGTCGAGCTCGAGCCGACAAAAGTGGACACGTCGTCAATCAGCTACGCGGTCACGGGCGACATCGACGTGAGCGACGTCGACCAGGCGCTCGAGCCCCTCGACATCAACCGGAACGTGACACCGGTCAAGCGTTTCGAGGGTGGAGAAAACGCGGCCCAGAAGCTGTTCGGCAACTTCGTCGAGACGCACCTGAAGGACTACGACGACGGGCGCAACGAGCCGAGTAAGCAGCACCATTCGACGATGAGCCCGTACCTGCACTTCGGGCACATCTCGCCGGTGCAGCTTGCGTACGAGGTGAAGCACAGCCGCTACGGCAAGCCCGACGACCGCGACGCCTACCTGGAGGAATTGATCGTTCGCCGAGAGCTTTCCAAGAACTTCGTCTGGTACTGCGGCGACTACGACTCGTTCGAGTGTTTGCCCGACTGGGCCAAGAAAACGCTCGACGAGCACAAGGACGACGAGCGAGAGAACGTCTACACCCGCGACCAGCTAGAGAACGGCGAGACCCATGACGAGTGGTGGAACGCCGCAATGAAGGAGATGCGCGAGACAGGCTTCATGGCCAACTACATGCGGATGTACTGGGGCAAGAAGATCCTGGAGTGGACCAACACGCCGCAGTACGCCTATGAGACGACGCTGTACCTGAACAACAAGTACTTCCTCGACGGCCGCGACCCCAACAGCTACGGCAACGTCGCTTGGATCTTCGGCCTGCACGACCGCCCATGGACCGAACGCGAGATCTTCGGCAAGACCCGCTACATGAACGCCAACGGCCTTAAGCGCAAGTTCGATATGGAGGCTTACGTCGCCATGGTCGACCGGCTTGCCGAGGAAGAGAGCGACTAGTCGTTTCGCCGCGCCTCGATCAATCGCTCGGCCGTCCACGGTCGCGGCGGGATCGAGCCGCGTAGTGCCGCGACCTCCTCGGCACCGATCGGCTCGGCATCGTTGCCCCAGCTCTTCCGGGTGTACGTCAACACCGCCGCGATCCGTTCGTCGCCGAGGTGGCTCCACCGCGCCATGATCCCGCCCTCGTAGAGCTGCCCCTTCACGGTGATCGGCCCGACCAGTCCGCCGAGCATGATACGGATCGGCGTCTCCTTATCCTCGATGAGCCACTCGCTACCGACCAGCGGCGGGACGTTGTTCGGACCACCCTGTCCTTCGGCCATGTGACAGGCCAGACAGTTTTTCATGTACACGTTCTTCCCCAACGCCATCTGGTCGATCGAGCCGTCCGGCAGGCGAAACTCATCCAACGGCCCCGGCGCGTTCAGCGCCAAGAGCAGCAGATACCCGATGCCCAGCACAAGAATGCCCGCGATCACCAGCGTCGCGGCCAGCAGGGATTTGTTCGCGGCGGCCATGTCGCATTGTTGAACAGATGTCGCAGCGCTCCCTGCGACAAACCGCCCGATCAGAAGATGCCAATCGTCGGCCAGGCGAGCTCAACGCCGCGTTTGCGCAGCACGTCCTGCACCGTCGCGACATCCGTTCCCACCGCCGCCATCACGCCCGCCGCCTCACCGATGTTCCACTCGATCGGGTGCAGGCGATAACAGCCGTTGGTCAAGTGCGTCGTGCCGATGTTCTTCGCGGCGGCGATCAGGTTGCTTGGCCCGTCGGCGGGGAGCAGCGCGTGCATCGGAATCTGGAACGGACAGACCTCCGCGTACATGCTCGATCGACCCGACGCCGAGGGATGCAAGTCCATGCGGTACGCCCCGACGCCGACGCTGTCCGCGAAGACCTCCGCCTTGCCGTCGGGGCGACATTTGGCGGCAACGTGCTGCTGGGTGATCGTGAACCGGGCGCGGATGCGACGCCCCTCGCGGTGATACGGGGCGAGCGCGAAGCCGTCGTTCGTACCGAGCATGTCCGGCCGCAGACGGATGCCGGGCTCCTGTTGTTGCAGCCAGTAAACGACACAGCGGGTCAACTCTTTCGCCTCGGCCAGCCGCTGCTTCGCGAGCTCGGCCGGGACATCGACCACTCGACCACCGGCGTAATCGTTCTGCGGCCAGTTCAACAAGGACACGTCCGTCACGCCGATCTGCCACTGCAAATCATCAACGACTTGCCGGTAGCGGAACAACGAGTACGCACCCTCTTCCTCGAACAAGGAACCGCGACCGCTGAACGCGTCGGTCGGTCGGGTGTACTGCCAATCAATCAGCCTCCCGTCGGGCACGTCAGGCTGCGGTTCGGCGAGCCATCGGTCGTAACTCGCCGGCTTCTTGATCGGCCGCGGGTGGTCCGGGTCGTGGTCGATCGCCGCGACCCATGTGAAGCTCTGCACATCTTCAACGTCGCCGACACTCGGCGCGTCCGGTTCGCCGAACTCGGACTGCGCTTCGCTGCCGATCGTGTACGCCGCTTTCGCCAACGGCAGTAGGTCGCCGAGTTCCGTCGCATCGAGCAACATGTCGGCCGAGACGTGCGAGCCGTCGGAGAAACCGACGTGTCGCACCTTGCCCTTGACCGTGTCGACATCGACCGGCTCGATCCCGTGCAGCACCATGAGCCGGCCGCTGGCCCGATGCGCCGCCAACATCGCGTCGATCACCGCCACGCCCACGCGTGGCTCGAAGCACAGTCGGCTCACATCGCCGCCGCCGGGATTGAGGTGCGGATCACGCCGGGCGGCGTCGGTCAACGGGTAATGATCGCGGTAGTACTGCCGCACGCCTTCGCGGAAGCGTCGGTAGCTCGCGGTACAGCCGAACTGCTCGATCCAGCGGTGCTCGTCCGGCGGGACGGCTTGGCTGGTGAGTTGCCCGCCGAGCCAAGGCGTCGGCTCGGTCATGACCACGCGCTTGTCTAGATCACACGCCGCCAGCGCCGCAGCGACCCCACCGGTCCCGCCGCCGACGATTAACACGTCCGTTCGAATCTCGCTCACGACCGCAGCGTATCACCGCAATGATTTGCCGCGACAGGTGGTCCGTTGCAGAATACTGGGACGTGGCTGCCACCTCGATCCAATGCCCACACTGCGGGCACGTGATGAAGCTCCAATCGGTCCGCGCCGGCAAGTTCCGCCCACGCTGCGCCGGCTGCAACCGGAAGTTCGACTTGTCCATCAGCCAGTCGGGCCGGATCAAAACCGCCGTCGGTATCGACGACGGTGACGACGATCTCGCGGCAGCCTTGGGCATGGAAGTGACCGCGATCCGCAAGCCGCCCAGGCGCCGCAAGCCCACCGGCAACCCGAGTCTGCGCACCGACAAGCCGACCGCGAGACAACCGCGCACCGCCGAGGCTGCGGCCGATTCCGGCGCGACCGTGGCCCCGACCCGACGTGCCGTCGAGGCCGACGCGACGGTCGCACCCGCCCCTTCGTCAGCTGCGGCCGACGGCACGATGCCGCCGAGCCAGGTCGCCGACGCTCCGCCGGCCAACGATCCGAACGCGCTGCGGTTGACCGGCGTGGAGAAACCGGTCGCCCCCGCCAACGACCCCGACGCCTTGCGCGTCACCAACGTCCCCCGCGATCCCGGCGTGCCCAAACGACTCGGCAATTACGAACTGCAAAAGAAGATCGGCCAAGGCGGCATGGGCAGCGTTTATCTCGCCCGCCAGATTTCACTCGACCGCGACGTGGCTCTGAAGATGCTCGCATCGGACCTGGCCGGCGACGAAGAATTCGTCGCCCGCTTCACCCGCGAGGCCTATGCCGCCGCCCAGCTTTCGCACCACAACGTCGTGCAGGTCTACGACATCGGCGCGGAGAAGCCGCACCACTACTTCTCGATGGAGTTCGTACCGGGCACCAACCTGGGCAAGACGTCGCGGGACATGGGCCAACTCGCGCCCGGCGAGGCGGTCGGTCTCATCCTGCAAGCGGCGCGAGGGCTGCGATATGCCCACGAGATGGGGCTCGTCCATCGCGATGTGAAGCCGGAGAACCTGCTGCTCAACGACGAGGGCATCGTCAAGGTCGCGGACCTGGGTCTGGCCAAACGTGTCGGTGAGGTGGAACCGGGCCGACTCGGCGGGTCCAGCGAATCCACGCGGACGATGATCCGCAACCGCCGTGAAGCCCACACCACCAAGCTCGACAGCGCGTCCGCAGCCAGCGCGACACAGATGTCGGTCGCCATGGGGACGCCGGCGTACATGGCCCCCGAGCAGGCGCTGGACGCCGCCAACGTGGACCAACGTGCCGACATCTACGCGCTGGGCTGTTCGCTGTACCACCTGCTCACCGGTCGGCCGCCCTTCGAAGGCAGCGATGCGGAAGAGGTCATGGAGATGCACACGGTCCGCGACCCGGTCCCGCCGGACAAGGTCGCCGACGCCGTGCCCGGCTCGCTGGGGCAGATCGTGCTGCAGATGATGGCCAAGGACCCGGCCGACCGCCCGCAAACGATGCGCGAAACGATTCGCGTTCTCGAAGAATGGCTCGAAGAGTTCGAGGGCGTGGGCGTCACGCCCACCGGCGACGCGGAGAAGACCATGGCCGCCGCCGCCGGGCGTTACGTCTCGGCATCCATGAAGTCGGTCCGCACCTGGAGCATTGCCGGCTTCTATGTGCTGTGCGTCATCGGCGCGATCCTGTTCGCGGTGTTCGTCGAGAGCACCGTCAACAAGGTCGGCCTCGCCGGTGCCTGTGCCGGGCTTGCGGTCACCACCACGCTCGCCTACCTGATCTACGGCGGGATCAAGCAGCGCACGCATGTCTGGTCCCGGCTCCGCCAACTCCTCACCGACGGCGGGCTCGTCGACGCTCTCGGTTTACTCGCGGGGGGCGTGCTGATGATCGTCGTGCTGGTCTCCCTGAACCTGCACTGGTGGTGGCTCGGGGCGGCCGTCCTGGGCGTCGGGCTCGCGATCGGTTTCCATCACGCGATCGACGTGCCGCTGATCAAGCAACGCGAAGCACCGCTCAACTCGGTCAAGCTCCTGTTGCGTCGCTTGAGAAAGGAAGGCTACGACGAGAACGCCCTCCAGCACTTCGTCGCGACCAAGTCCGGCGACCACTGGGAAGAGCTTTACGAGGAAATCTTCGGCTACGACGAGAAGATAGAAGCCCGCCCCGTCTTCGGACGGGACGGCGGCAAGGAACGCCCCCGCCACGGCACCTGGCGCGAGCCGCTGCTCAACTGGATCGACCGTCGGCTCGAGTACAAACGCAAACGCCGCGACGAGAAGATGCTCATCGCCGTCGAGAAGCAACGCCTGCGGAGCAAGGGCATCGGCGAAGCGGTTGCCGAGAAGCAAGCGCGGGCCAACGCGCTGCGGTTCGCCGACCTGGCCGAGAACTTCCGCCAGGAAGCCGAGGAGAAAGCCAAACCGACCATCCCCGCCCCGCGCGAGGAAGAACCGGTCGAGGAGGAGCAGCCCGACGAACCGCAAGCGACCGGCACCGGTTCCGACGCCATCGAGAAACGCAAGATCGTCTACGACGACGGCAAGACCAATCGCGTCCACGAAAGCTGGTTCCGCCGGCGGTTCGGCTCACCGGTCGACATCGTGCTCGGACCGCAGTTGCGACTGTTGCTGGGTTTCGTGCTGATGGGCGTGTTCGCGTTGTGGCTCAACACCGGCTCGTGGTCGGCGAAGTTCGATACCGGGCTCAACCTCAACGACAACCTGGCCGACGTGTCGCAGGTCGCCGAGGACGGGTCCACCACCGCCGGCGGCTCCCGCCGTGTCCGCGGCGAAGACGAAATCGACGCGGGCGTCGACCTCCGGGCGACCGGCATGACCGAGAACATCGCCGACCGGAACAACGCACTCACCCGGTATCTTCATCCAACCCTCGGCGCGAAGCTCAGCGGCTTCCACGTCGCCATCGCGGCGATGATCCTGATCTCCAGCATCGTCTTTGCCCCGCGACTCTTCAGCGTCCTGACCTACGGCTCGGTCGTCGCGACGATCGGCCTCATGGGCGTCACGATCCCGGGCACGCAAATCATGATCACGTGGTGGATCGCCGCCGCGATCGGTGGCGGAATCTACCTGTTCGCGCTCACGTTCTTCCGCACCGACGAGGGTTACTGATCCGCGACGACGTCGAGCCCGATATCCAGGGCCGGCGCACTGTGGGTCAACGCACCGATCGCGATGCGTTCGACGCCGGTCTCGGCAATGGCGCGGACGGTGTCGAGGTTGACGCCGCCGCTGGCTTCGAGCACCGCTCCGTGCCCCGCCGCGTCCCGCAGCGCGACCGCCTTGGCCATCGTCGGGCAGTCCATATTGTCCAAAAGGATCACGTCCACCCCCGGCACGCCCAGCACGACTTCGAACTGTTCGAGCGTGTCGACCTCGATCTCGATCGGTCGATCGGCATCCTCGGCCCGGCTCCGTCTCACCACCTCGGCGACCGCCTGACCCAAGGGCATCGCCAGCCCCGCGATGTGGTTGTCCTTCACCAGCACCATGTCGTACAGACCCATGCGGTGGTTCTCGCCCCAGCCGACGCGGACGGCGTACTTCTCCAAGTCACGCAGACCCGGCGTGGTTTTGCGGGTGTCGTAGATCTTTGCACCGGTGCCCTCGACGGCGGTGACGAACTGCCGGGTGAGCGTGGCGATGCCCGAGAGGTGCGTGAGCAAGTTCAGACAGGTCCGCTCGGCGGCCAGCAGTGACCTCAGCGGCCCGCGCATCCGCAGCACCGGCTCGGTCCGGCTCGTGGCGTAGCTCCCTTCGACGTTGTTCATGTGAAACCCCGGCAGCGTCTCGACGACGAGCCGCTCGTCGAACATCCGGGCGACGTGGCCGACCAGCGGCAGGCCGCACACCACCCCGGCCGCTTTTTGCACGAACGCCCCGGTGCCGACCGCGTCCTCGGCGATCGTCAGACGACTCGTGACATCGCCGCCATCGGCAAGGTCCTCGTCCAGCGTCATCCGCATGACGGCCTCAAACCGTTGCAGCGGCGGCAGTTGCACGGGCATCCGGTGCGGCTCGGTGACGCCCGGGCGGGAGGGTTCGGTGTGGGCCATTGCCCGGATGCTAGCGCCGTGTGAAACCGCCCGGATCGGGCGGTTTTGCCCTTGCATGACATACGCGACCGTGTACCTTTAGGCCTAGGAGATTCGAGGATGAGTGAAATGCACCCCGATACGCTTACAAAAACGCACCGTAAGGCGGCCTGGCTCGGCGTTCTCGCAATGGGAGCGGCCCTCACGGCTAGCCTGTTGCTGTTGCTGACCGCGTGATCGGCTGCATGTCGGATTCTGGCTGGCGGATACCCTCGGAGGGGCATCCTCGGAGTCACCATGAAATATGTCGTGTCCGCCGCCTGCGCTGTCGTCGCGTCGTCGGCTTTTGTTAGTGCCCAACAGATCGGTACCGAAGTCACCGCCAGCGGCCTGAACGCTCCCATCTTTGCCGGCTCCCCCGCCGGGGATGATCGCCTGTTCGTCCTCGAACGCGGCGGCGCGATCCGTGTGATCGACAACGGTACGCTGCAAGGCTCCGCATTCGCCAGCGGCACCGGTCAGACGCTCAACACTGGCGGCGAAGGTGGCGTACTCGGCCTTGCCTTCCACCCCGGTTTCCTCGATGCGTCCAGCCCCGGCTTCGGGCAGTACTTCATCAACTACACGGCCTCCAACGGCCCCGGCGGCACGCCCTTCGACACCGTCATTGAGCAGGTCACGGTCGACAATCCACTTTCGAACACCCCGACCATCGTCGGGCGCGAGACGGTGCTGCAGTTCGAGCAGCCGTTCAACAACCACAACGGCGGCTGGATCGGCTTCAGCCCCAACGACGGGTCAAACCTCTACATCGCCACCGGCGACGGCGGCAGCTCCAACGACCCACAGAACAACGCCCAGAACACCACCAACCTGCTGGGCAACATCCTCCGCATCGACATCGACGGCACCGACGTGAACGGTGCGTACAGCATCCCCGAGAGCAACCCGTTCCAGCCGCTCGACGGGCCCGATGCGGATGAGATTTTCGCATGGGGACTGCGTAATCCGTTCCGTAGCAGCTTCGACAGCCTGACCGGCGACCTCTACATCGGCGACGTCGGGCAAAACGCCCGGGAAGAGATCAGCTTCATCGCCGACGGCACCAGCGGACAGAACTTTGGCTGGCGTTTGCGTGAAGGGGACATCGAGACCCCGACCGGCAACGTCGGCGGACCGGCACCCTCTGGCGCGGTCGATCCGCTCTTCGACTACGCCCACGGCACGCTCTCGGCCGGCCGCGGCTCGGTCACCGGCGGCTACGTCTACCGCGGCTCGGAACTACCCAGCCAATACGCCGGGCTGTACTTCTTTGCCGACTTCGTCAACTCGACCGTCTACACGATCGACCCGGCCAATCCTGACGCCACCTTCACCGACATCACCGACCTGGTCTTCCCCAACGGCGGCATCACCGGCGGCATCGTGAGCTTCGGCGAAGACGCCAACGGCGAACTCTACATCGTCGACATCGGCGGCACCGTCTTCGAGATCATCGCCATCCCCGAACCCGCCACGATCGGCCTGTTCGGGCTGGGTGCACTCGGCTTGATTCGCCGCCGATGCAATGTTCACAGCACCTAATCCGCTAATCTCACCGTCTTTTTGGCAAACCACGAGCAGTGCTCAAAAGTGATGCATTGAGACTGCTGTAGCACAATGGTACGACTGAGTTGTCACGCCGCTGGCAGTGGATCGAACTCTATAGCAACTCGTACCCGTGGCCCTTTAGCAAGCAGCGTACCACGCGTCCGTAGGCGTCCCAGCCGACTTGATTACCTTGGGGCGGGAAGAAGACCACGACATGCTCGCCGGGCTCGACCATCTCATGACTTTGGGCACGCATGCCACCGACGGAGATGTCGTCGAGGCTAAAGCTGAGATTAGGCATCTCACCAGTATCTGAAGGGTTGGTGCGTCGGCCGGAGACACGACCGCTGACCGCTCGGCGCGAGAAGATACGGCGCTCGGTGCCTCGGACGCGCAACCTCATGTCCTGGAAAAGGCGACGTTCGGAACTGCCGCGAGTGCGTAAGCGCGGGTCCACCGGATGCGTCTCGGGCTGACCAATCGCGAGTTGCGACCACGCCGGGTGCCCGGGATTGAGTAGGTAGTTCCACTCGTGATCCATCAAGGCAGTCGGCACACGCAGCGCCAGTGATCGGCACTCTGCGACCCAGCGATCCCCAAAACGCTGGGCCGCCGCGTCCGGGACGTCGGCGGCCCAGTTCGGCGGAAGATCCGAGACTGCCGGCATCTCAATAAGGTCGACCGGCAGCTCGATCGAGAGACGACGCAGGTCTGTCAGGTCGAACTCGCTGCGCACATGGACCAGAACTTCCAGAAATGCCAAGGCTAAAGAGCCCGCGCAGTAGACCATCGGTGTTCCGACACTGTTCCAGCGTCCGCCATATTCCCTTGCACCGAACCCAGTGAAAGCGGTTGGCAGGTGAACTTCTCGGCAGATCCGCCAAACCTGCCGGGGCTCGTCACTCACGTGAAGACCCCGTGGCCAATGCGGCCGATTAGCTGCTCGACCTCCCGAGCACCCACGTCCGACCGGGCCATGTCCAGGGGTCGCACATTACCCAACGCTCGAGCCGGCTCTTTGAGCCAAGCAGAGGCGAGCTTTTCGTCGCCTCCGAACAGCTCGGTCGCTGCCTCGAACACGCGCGCCAGACGTAACAAGCGGTCCGACTCGAGCTCGTTGAGGCGTCCGGCTTTTTGCCGGCGATCCAACGTTCGCACCGGGATAGAAAGCAAACGGGCCATTTCGTCCTGCGAGACATCAAGCTTCTTACGCAGGCGGTGCACCTTGTCGAACCCGATACCCTGCTCGACCTTCTCGATCAGTCGAGCAGTTGTCGTCGCGCGCAACCCCAACGAGCTGCCTAGGTGGGACGCGCCTGAAGCGGACTTAGTTTTGGCCGTCGCCATTTGACACCATGTTAAACGCCACTTGGCAGTCACTCAAGCCGCTTTTTTCTCTGCTGGCGTCAGCTCTTCAAACATTGTCGGGGCGTCCCAGCGGCGGACGCGGTTGAGGCCGTCCAGGGCCGCGACCTTGTAGCACTCGGCAAGGGTCGGGTAGTTGAACACCGTCTCCACGAAGTAGTCGATCGGCATGCCGGCGGCCATCACGGTCTGGCCGATATGCACGATCTCGGTCGCGCCGGTGCCGATGGCGTGGATGCCGAGCAATCGACGACTGTCCGGGTGGAACAGGAGCTTGAGCATGCCGTTGGTGTCGGACATGAGCTGGGCCCGGGCGATCTCGCGGAAGCGGGCGATGCCGACTTCGTAGGGCACCTGCTCCTCGGAGAGTTGCTGCTCGGACTTACCGACCATGCTGATCTCGGGGATGGTGTAAATTCCGTAGGGCATGAGATCGCTGCGGCCCTCGTAGTCGCCGGAGTCGGGCAGGTGCTTGAACATGTGACACGCGGCACGTCGGCCCTGCTCCATGCTCGTCGCGGCGAGTGCGGGGAAGCCGATGACGTCGCCGGCGGCGTAGATGTGGCCGGCGTCGGTCTGGTAGAACTCGTTGACCGTGACGCGTCCGCGCTTGTCGACTTGGAGCCCGGCCTTGGCGAGATCGAGCACGTCGGTCGCGCCCTGCCGGCCGATGCAGTAAAGCAGGCAATCCGCCCGCAGCACCTTGCCCGATGCGAGCGTCGCCTTGACGTGCGGCGGCACGTTTGGCCCGTCGGACTTGCGGCGACCCTTCTTGCCGAGCACCTCGATCTTGTCGACCTTCTCGTTGAGCTTGAGCCGGATACCCATGTCGCGCAGGCGGAACTGCAGTACCTCGGCAAGCTCAGCGTCGACGAACTCGAGCAACCGACCGCGCCCCTCGATGAGCGTGACCCGCACTCCCGCCGCCGCGAGCATCGCGGCGTACTCGGTGCCGATGACCCCACCGCCGACGACGATCAGCTCCCTTGGCAGCTTGGTGAGGGTGAGCAGTTCGTTGGAGTCGACCACGACGCCGGGCGTGAACGGCACGCCCGACGGCCGGGCGGGGTTGGTCCCGACCGCGACGAGGATGTTGTCGCCGCGGACGATGGTTTCGTCGTCGCCTTGGCGGATCGCGATGGTGTGCGGGTCGACGAAGCTGGCTTCGCCGAAGAGCAGCTCGATGTTGTTGCGACGCATCTGGTCGTGGATGACCTGCGTCTCACACCGCACGACGTGATGCGCGCGGTGCAGCAGATCGGCCATCGTGATCTCGTGCTTGACGGCGTAGTCGGCCCCGTACATCTCGCGCTCACGAATGCCCGAGAGATGGAGCACCGCTTCGCGGATGGCCTTGGACGGGATGGTGCCGGTGTGGATGCAGACGCCGCCGATCATGGCACGTTTGTCGATGAGTGCGACGCGCTTGCCGAGCTTGGAGGCCTGCAGCGCCGCCTTCTGCCCAGCGGGCCCGCTACCGATGACGATAAGATCGAAGTTGCTTTGTGCCATGAGGTTCCTTCCGAAAGGCTACTGAAGCATCGGACAGTTCGTCCCGCAGCTTGTGCTCGCGCGACTTACCTATGGCAGTGGGCGTCCAGCGTCCACCGCGAAACAGCACAGCCGACTTGAGTGTCCCGTTCACACCCGGAACGAGCGACACAAGACAATCGGAGGCAACTTCGGTGAGGCGATTTACTTCTTCACGTTGATCTTCGGCCAAACTTGCGGCCCTGCGACGCGTAGATCGGACTTAGGGAGCGGGTTGTTGTCCCACACCGATGCTCCGGATGGGGCGATCAGCACATAGAGTCTTGGGTTGCCGTCGTGCATCTGCTGAGCCACTTGGTCGCCTCGACGTGTAATCGGCGCATTCGAAAGGTCATGCAGTGCGTCGGCATCAATCTCACCGGCGTTGCAGAGATTTACCAACCCTTCCAGAGCCTGCTTTTTCTCAATGTAACTTTCGGCCGAAAGGAATTGCTGTTGGGCGGCTTGGATATTGAGCATTGGGCGTATCAGACTATGAAAGAGGAAGGCAACTGCTAAGCCCACCGCAACAACTACGGCCAAACACCATCTCCGGCGGATGAAGGACGGCTTTGGTAGGTAGTTGATCGGAGTCGCAGTCATGATGGTTCGGGCGTTATCAAACGCACATCATTCAATAATGTCCCACCTAAACCAATCCCTTACGCCCCAGATGTCCAAGATATCTTCAACATCGGGCATCGGAAAATCGGGTGGGAGTTGCCCGTCGTCAATGAGTTCCTGTAAATCCTGCCGCTTAATCCTCACATAGTAGTCAGCAAAATCCGCATATAACTTCTGGATGGCCTGCTCAACCAGACCTTCCACCTGCTCCTTCGTCTCTCTGGTAATCGCTTCAAGATCGATTTCGAAGAAGATGTACATGCCGTTCCAACCGTTCGCGAGCAAGGTATCCCACTGGCGTTCTTTGGCAATCACGGCATTGTAATACGCCTCTACATCGGCGTCGGGGACATCGGCCGGATCAATACCTTGGCATCAGCTATGCCTTCGCGGATCGCGTCACGGTCGAAGATTTGCGTGAGAACGTCGAATCCACCCGTATTACCGGTTACACCCCACGTACCATCGGGATCTTGCCCGATGGTAACGTTTACTGTACCGCCCGTAATGAAGGTTTCACCCGGCTTACCCGTCTCGCTCGTGCCGATTGTCGCCGGCGTCAAGACATTCACGTTGATATTGACGTCGCCGATCGTGGTCCCTTCATCGTCGGCCACCTCACCTGCACCTGGGCCTGGATTCACGAGCGACCCCATGCCCGGATCGTCATCGTCAGGATCGTGGACCAGATCCTCGATCTCAACTTTCGCTTCGCCCTTCTGTACCAACGTTTCCGCGGTCACACGCTCGGAGACACGGGCAATAATTTCTTCCCCTTCTCCGTCACCTTCGATGACATCATCGGCCAAAGAGGCAAGGCTATAGATAGTGGTACTCTCGCCCGGTTCGAAGCTCACGGTGCCGTCGGGAATCATGGTGTCTTGACCTGGCGTGGCTGTGCCTCCGAACTCGATTTCGAGCGTAAGCGCTTCGCTCAAGTCCCCGGTACGGGTGATCTCAAGTTCGATCACTTCGCCCTCGGTGATTACCGCATCCGCTGCAGCGACGATGATCGGGTCTGCGTTGAGGAAACGACGATTCTCAAGTTTTTCAACGGTTTTCATTTCGTCCGTTGGTGGGTAAACAAGCCTTATCCTTGACCTCAATCGGCTAGTCAACACCCCGATATCGGTAATGTCGAAGTTCAGCAGTCGTCGGCTTGTTCCATAGGACGCGGCGCATGCGCCAAAAACTCTCCGCATTCTCCGTCCGAGAACAGCAGCAATGGAACCGCTCTACACCCGCTCCACCACGCCCAACGTCTTCGCCGACTTCAACGAGGACGGCAGCTACAACGGCAACGATCGCCTGGCCAAAAACGGTATCGACGGCGAGCAGAGCATCTCGTACCTGCCGCCCGGCGAGTACCGCTTCGACGTCAACACCCCCACCACCACCGGCGGCGTCCGCGTGAACCTCAAGGCCGGCCAGTCGCTCATCCGCGAGATCGGCATCGGCGGCGGCACCGGCAATCCCGTCACCGTCAGCGGCCGACTCTTCGCCGACGTCAACGGCAACGACAAGCGCGACCGCGGCGAGCCGTTTCTCCAGGGCTTCAAGCTCTTCCCCGACTACCTCAAGGGCAACAACACCGTCCGCTCCTCACCGTCGGGGCGGTTCAGCGTCAACGTGCTCGAGGGCATGAACCTCGACCTCACGCCGGCACTCGGCATGGACCTCACGCCCGGCTCGAAGAACTACACCATCCCTGCCAGCCCGAGCGGGAGCTTCGACCTCGGCGAGATCCCGCTACGCACCTCCGGCACGTCGTTCACCCCGCCGGGCACCGGAGCCAGCAGCATCTCCGGCTTCGCCTTCGCCGACCTCAACGGCGACCGCAAACGCACCACCAACGAAGACCTGCTCACCGGCTACCGCGTCTACCTCGACCTCAACGGCAACGGCAAGTACGACCCCGGCGAGACCCAAACCCGCGTCGACGACAACGGCGGATACCGCTTCGACAACCTCGCTTCGGGCCTGTACCGGCTCCGCATGACCACGTTCGACGGCGATGGCGAGGTCGACCTCTGGGACGGCCGAGACGCGGACCCGCTGGGCCGAGGCACCTGGGTCTACGTCAACGGTGACACCTACCGCACGTTGGCCCTGCAGCGCTGATCGGTCGAGCCTGTTGCACCAAACGAAAAGCCGCACCGTCCTGCGACGGTGCGGCTTTTTCTTTGCATCTCCAACCCCCGACGAAGACGCGGAGAAGCACCTAGCGTGCCACGAGTTCGGCCGGCTCGGAGTAGAGCTCGATCGTGTCGCGGATGAACGTGTCCGCCGAGCCCGGCTCGTAGCTGCCGCCGGCGTCCACGATGCTCTCGACCCCCTTGGCGTAGGCGAAGAACCGCTGGTACATCCGCTTGTCGTCGACGCTCTTTTGCAAACGGATCGACCCCTTCGCGAGTCGCGCGTCCCAGGCCTCGCGGACGTCGGCCCAGAACGGGGCGGTCTTGGCCCAGTACTCACGCCCGGGCGTGGTGTCGAAGCCGGCCTCACCGACGCGCTTGTACGTGTTCACGCCGATCTCACGCGCCAGCACCTGGGCCACCTCACCGTCATCGCCGAGGACGATCTTGGTGTTGTCCTGCTCATGAACCCATCCATCGGGCGTGAGGGTGTGGCGATTGGTGCAGCCCATGACGTCGTAGTCGTCACGCTTGGTGTGCTCACGCCGGGGCAAGGGTCGCCACTCGGGGCCGGAGGTCCAGCTGCTGACGCCGCCACTGTGATCCCAGCGTCCGACGCCGCCGTAGCGCGGGCTGTCGTCGACCTGCCAAACGGTCTGCGACCAGGCACCCCCGCGATCCTGCTCGGTGACCTCGCGCAACTGCCAGGTGTTCTCACCCACATACTGCAACACCTGCGTCGGCTCGTACTTCCACGTCTGCCGCCAGTGCTTGATCACGACGGCATCGGAGAGTTCGCCGTCGTCCTGCTTGTAGCGCATCACGAGGATGTGCTGCAGCTCGATCAGCTCCGGCTCATCGACGACAACCTCGACGAACTCGGTCGCGCCTGACTCGTACGGATCACGCAGCTCATAGCCATCAACCAGCGGGACCGACTCGAAGAACCGGAAATCGACTTCGTAGACGCCGGCCTGCTTCAGGATCGCGGCGCGATCCTGTTCGAACGCGATCGCCGAGACTGGCTCGACTTCGTCGGCCGCGACCGCCGCGTTGATCAGGCCAGCGCCTTCAGCCTTGTCGGCACTGGGATGCTCGTGCGTGTGGGGCGTGGCGCCCGACTCACAGCCACATCCGGGGCAGGCATGAGCAACGGCCGGGAACGCCAGGGCCGAACCACCGCAAACCGCGGCAAAGAGAATCGATTGAAGGGTCTTGGATTTCATCAGGTGCTGTTTGGGAAAAGGGATTTAGGGAACGAAGTCGTACTCGAAGCCATCGGCCTTGGGTGCCCAGAGACGCATGTCCTCGAGTTCGGCGGGAAGAAGTGCCTCGGCATGTCCGTCGAAGAAACTGACCGCCGCGCGGTCACCGTTTCGCCCCTCCGGAAGACCGGTGATCACGCCACTGGTGATCTCGAAGTCGCCGTTGTCATCGACGGTCCAGCGTTGGCCGTTGGCGCGGGGCGGCGTCGCGTAGAAAAGGCCGGGGCGTTCGCCGTCGCGGCTGGTACTGCCGAGGCCGCCCGCGTTGTATTGGATGGTCTCGGCGAACACGAGTTGTTGGGAAGAGCGGCGAATCTCGCTGGCCTGGAAAGCAATGTGCTTGCCGACGTTGGGCCGATTGTCCGCGCCGGTAAAGCCGCGAAAGAGCGAGCCTTGGTGTCCGCCGAGGTAAACGCTGTTGAGTCCGAACGCCGGGTCGAGGCTGAGGATGTACGCCTTAGAAAACGCGGTCCCGAAAGGATCGGACGCAAATGGCCGGTCCGGCGTGGTTTTGTGAATGTGGATGATCTCCCACACGTCACTGACGTACGGGGCCAGCCGCCACGGATACCGGTCGGCCACCGGCAGACCAAAGGTCAGGCCCGTCACCGGGTCCTCCACCGTCACCGCGGTCCCGTTGACCGTCGGCGGCGTGTAGCCCCACATCAGCGAGCCGCCGTGCTCTTGGTGGTAGGCGGTGTAGCCCGTGACCATTTCCCGCACGCCGGCGAGTGACTTCACCCGCCCCGCCGTCTCGCGGGCCGCGGAAAGCGTTGGCAGCAGTATCGCGACCAGCAAGGCGATGATGCCGATCACGACAAGCAGTTCGACCAACGTAAAGCCAAAACGTATGATGGGGTTTCGAGATGGCATGAGGCTTTCGGAGAGTGGACTGTCAAGCTTGGCGACACGGGCGCGATCCGAACCGTCGACACGGGGCTTAACGACGGCGACGAAGAAGCAGGCCGCCGAGGCTGGCCACACCCAGCGCCATCGACGGCTCGGGCACGGCGACCAGCGAATCGACCACGAGGATGTCCAGGCTCAGGCTCGTTGCCGCGGCGGTAAACCCGAGGGTGTAATCGCCGGTCACACCGGGGGCCGTGAACTCGACCAGGTGATCGACCTGCTCACCGCCGAAACCGCCGAGCGGGACTCGCGCCAGTTCGGTGTAGGTAAAGCCGGGCAGTGCCGTGGCGTCCGTCCCGTTGATCTCGAACGAGGCGAGATCCAGCGGACTGCCCAGCGTGCGGATCTGTATGAACACCGAAGTGCTTCCCCCGGCGAGCGTCGGGCTGGCCACTTCGACGACGAAGTCGTTGACCGTGCCCGGGGAGTAGATGTTGCCACCGCTGGTCACGAACGCGCCAGGGTTGATCTGGTTGACATCCGTGAAGGAGGAGGCCGATTCAAACGGGTTGGTCAGCGCCTCGGGGACGTTGGCCACGGTGGTCGGATCGACGAAGGCGGAGAACGCCGTCGAGAATCCTTCATCCTCGCCCCACTTCTGGTAGCTCGTCAGATCGGCCAGCGCGTCGGCGTCCGAAACCGGGCGGGTCCAGTCGGTCGGGGCGGTCGTCACGCCGAAGGCCGTGGCGGCGGCGAGGAATGCGAGTCCGGCAGCCGTGAACAGTCGTTTGGTCGTCGTTGAAGCCATCGTTTTCTCCTTACGGATCGTTGAGATTGCGTCGCACTTGCGAACGCAGGCCGAGCATACCCATGTCCGCACCTTGATCAAATTAAATGCGACTCAATCGCAATAAATTCAGGAAAACGGATTTTCCGCCCGATAAACGCGGCTTCAGCACCAACAACCCGCCCGAAGTACTGAAGTGCCCGGCCAGGCCGACCGATGCCCGGGTCATGGTCGAGGTTCGTGACGACACTTCCCATAAGCCGGGATGGGCTCGGATCGCGATCGCCACCGTGGCGGTCGTGGGCGTGGTGCTTCTTGCGTCGATCGCGCTCCTCCGACAGGACCTGGGTTTGGCCGTTACCACGTTCGCCTGCCTCGGCATCACCGCCGTCATCCTCTTCGACCGGTACTGGGCCCGACCGACGCGTGCGGTGCGCCGCCTCCTGCCGACCATCCGAGCGGGCGAGGCGGCGGTGACCGAACTCGACGCCGTGGCCGGGCCGATCGGCACGTCGGCACTCGTGCCCCTGCTCCAAGCCGCCCTCCGCGATCACAAAACCCTCGCCGCCCACGTCGACCAACGGATCGACCGCCAGGTCGCGGACAAGACCGAGGCGCTCTCCCGCAAACTGGGCGACCTGCGTGCCGCGACCGATCGCGACGAACTCACCGGTCTGCAAAGCCGACCGGCGTTCGATCGGACCTTCGCCGACGCGGTCGAGGCGCTCGACACTGCCGGCCGACCGATCGCGTTGGTGATGCTCAGCATCGACCGGCTCAAGCCGCTCAACGACGCACTCGGCTTCGAGGCCGGCGACGAGCTGCTCGGCGAAATCGGCAAACTGCTCAACGGCCACCTCGGCCCCGGCGATCAAGCCTACCGCTACGGCGGCGACGAGTTCGCCCTGCTCGTGGCCGACCGGAAACGCAGCGACGTCGAAGCCCTGGCCGCACAACTCACGACGCTCGCCGGCTTCCTCGCCAAGCCTCTGCGTTTGTCGACGCCACCGAGCCTGAGTTTTGGCGTCGCCGACTGGCACGCCGACTTCGCCAACTCACCCAACCATTTGCTCCAACTTGCCCGCAACCAGTTGCGCGACGCCAAACAGGAAAGCAAATCCCGCCGGGTTGCATGAACTTCCACGCGATCGGGCGTGTAAGCTTCGGACGATGTCCGTCGCCGATGATGTGTTCATTCCGCGTGAAGCGCTCGAACGTGCCCCGACGTTTTCCGACGGGACCAACCCTGAGTTCTTCCCGACGTTGACCGACCGCCAAGTGGAAACGATCGCGGCGATGGCCGAATGTCGCGAGTATCAGCCGGGTGATCGACTTTTTAATCAGGGGCTGCGCGACGCGCCGTTCTTCTTCCTCGAAAGCGGCAGTGCGGACATCATCGACCAAGGACCGGACGGACCGCGGTACATCGCCATGGTTCGGCCCGGGACGTTCATCGGGGACATCAGCATGTTCACCGGCGAGCCGACCGTCGCGGCGTGTATCGCCGCCGAGCCGATGCGCGTGATGGTCATGGACCGCCAGCGTCTGGGCCAACTCGTCGCCCGCCACTCCGACGTCGGCGACATCATCCTGCGCACGTTCATGAACCGCCGGGAGTGGCTCCGGCGTCATGGCTTCGGTGCGAAGACGCTCATCGGTCCGCGGTGGGACAAGGCCACCTTTGAGCTGCGGGACTTTCTCGAACGCAACCAGATCCCCGTGGAATGGATCGACCCCGAAGCCGACGAAGGCAGCCGGGCACTGGCGCGGAAGTACGGCCTCGCCGAAGCCGACATGCCCGCGATCTTCTGTGGCGAAGAGATTTGCAAACGCCCGGCCATCGTCGAACTGGCCGAGCGCGTCGGCCTGCGGCCGGAGCTGCGGCGCGAGACGCCCTACGACCTGATGGTCATCGGCGGCGGACCCGCCGGACTTGCCGCGAGTGTCTACGCCGCGAGCGAAGGGCTCGACACGCTACTCATCGACGCCAACTCCCCCGGCGGCCAGGCCGGTACGTCATCGAAGATCGAGAACTACCTCGGTTTCGCGACGGGCATCTCCGGTACCGAGCTCGCCAAACAGGCCGTGCTCCAGGCGCGCAAGTTTGGCGTCACCCTCTCCAACCCCAGTGCCGCCAAGCGAATCGACTGCGACGGCGAACTCAAACACGTCACGCTCGATGACGACACACAGGTCACCGCCAAAGCTGTCGTTCTCGCCACCGGCGCTCGTTACCGCCGACTCCAACGCTGCCTGAACTGCGGGGACTTCGAGACCAGAGGCATTTACTACGCCGCGGGTCATCCCGAGGCGTTGCTCTGCTCCAAGGAACGGGTCGGTATCGTCGGCGCGGGCAACAGCGCCGGGCAGGCCGCGGTGTTCATGGCCCAACACGCCGAGCACGTCACGCTCATCGTCCGCGGGGCGAACCTGAAGCGCTCCATGAGCCAGTACCTGGTCGATCGCATCGAGCGCACCAACAACATCGAAGTCCGGCTGAAGTGCGAGGTGCTCGGCGTCGACGGCAGCGACGGCCCACAGGGCCACCTCCAGAGCGTCACCCTCTGCAGCGGCGAAACGCTCCGTATGACAGGGCTGTTTGTCATGATCGGTGCGACGCCCAACACCGAATGGCTGCGTGATACGGACTGTGTCGCGCTCGACGAACACGGTTTCGTCTGTACCGGGGAGGCCGCCGCCCATCACCTCGACCGCCAACGCCACTGGACCGTCGATCGCGCACCGTTCTTCCTGGAAACCACCCGCCCGGGGATCTTCGCCGTCGGCGACGTTCGATCCGGAAGCATCAAACGCGTGGCCAGCGGTGTCGGTGAGGGTTCGATGGCCGTGAAGTACGTCCACGAAGTACTCGCGGCCGTGTGAGCAACCACCGGCAGGCGTGAAATCTGTTATGCTGGTCGCACCCGGCCGTCGTCTTCGCCGGGTAGTCACGAAGGCAGATCCGAAAATGCAAACTCAGTCCACCCTCGCTGCGATCGCGGCTTTGTCGTTGATTCCCGCGGCCTACGCCGGCGTCCCGACCGGAAGCGTGTTCACCGACTTGGCCGCGTTCGATGCGGCGACCGGTCCGCTCGCGGTCGAGACTTTCGACGACGAAGCGAACATTCCCTTCGAGCTCGTGTCAGGATCGACCCTCACGCTCGAAGGCTCGGACATCGACCTCTCACTTGTCGGCGGATTCGATGGCGACATCACCGTCCAAGCCGGCACCGACCTGGACAACATCGACGAGACGCCGTTCCTCGACATCTTTATCACCTCGCCCAGCGACACCTTCGCCACGACGATCACCGTGACGTTTCCAGAACCGGTCGTGGCCTTAGGTTTCGATGTCGGCAACGCATTGAACTCGGACATCGACCTGCTGCTACTTGATGTCGGCGACAACGTGTTGGCCAACGTCAGCGCCAACCTGCCGGCGACCGAGGAAGGCTTCTTCGGCATCACGTTCGACGCCCCGCTGAGTGCGGTCCGTTTCGGCGGCTCCGAGGGCGGCGCGGTGAGCTTCGAGGCGATCGGGCTCGATAACTTCCAGTACGCCGACACGCTCGTGGTGCCCGAGCCGGCAAGCCTCGCTTTACTTGGTTTGTGCGGGCTCGGATTGGTCCGTCGCCGATAGACCGATTCTGAAACATTTTCGCAGCTGTAGCGGTGCCCCGGGATGATGCGCGAGATCTCCCGGCGCACCGTTGTCGCGCACGGACTCACCCAACCCCGCCACATCTGTCGCGATTTCACACGTTGACAAACGTCGCGGATTCGGCGAACGTTCATCGGTAAACATTGGTTCCCAATTTGTGCTTTCCCTGCGGGGTAATTGGCTGTCGAGGAGGCAGTCCCCCGCCACCGGCCGAGGACATGGCCGGGTTTGAAACACACCGCCGTCGGGTTCATCGATGGCGTAACCAAGTAGGAGGCCGACATGTCGGTTCGTCTTGATTCAAGTCGCAAGCCCACTGGCTTTACGCTCGTGGAGCTACTCGTGGTCATCGGGATCATCGCCCTGCTGATCAGCATTCTCCTGCCAAGCTTGCAACAGGCACGCGAGCAGGCACTCACGGTCAACTGCGGAGCGAACATGCGCAGCTTTGGCCAAACCACCATGATGTTCGTTAACGACAACGACCTGCGAGTGCCCAGCACATGGCAGAACTTCTGGAACACCGGCTTCACGCCGGGTTACATGGCAGCGCCGGACTTCGACCGACTCGTCGACGAGTACGGAATGATCCCGGACATCATGGCATGTCCCAGTGCCGCGGGTCGCGAACTCGACTACTCCGGCACGGACCCGGGCTTCGACAACTACACCCCGCTGGGCATCCTCGATGGTGCTGCGGGGACGCCGTACGACCTGATGGAAACGGACCAACTCGAAGATTACCGCGACGAGATCGAGAGCGCCGGTGGCATGCGAGCCCTCTCCGAGAACTCCGCCGAGTACACCGGCGGCAACACGTTCATCGATCTGGGTTCGTACTGGTACATGGGCGCGAACAGCCTCACACCTAAAACTAAGCTGCCCTATCAGGTCTTCAAAATCACCGACAGGACCAACCTCGGATTCGGTCAGGACGACAACCCGGTACTGATGACCGATCGCGTCGCGGTGTTCGGTGATTTTGCCAATCAAGGCGTCTTCAACCACGGTGAGACGTTCGACACCGGCACGGTCACGCCACTGGATGACCCGAACGGCACCGGTGCCCAGTACTTCTTCAGCAACAACGAGGCCGACGGATCGTTCGGCCCGTGGCAGGTGCCCGTACCCGAGGTCACGCGACCCGGAGACGCGCGTGTGAACTCCCTCTCCACCGACGGATCGGTCCAGTTCCGACCGCTGCTCGGGTTTGACGAGGAAACCAACACGCAACGCGGATTCATGAGCATCTTCGGCACGGTCCACGCCTGGATGTAAATCGTGATACACATGGGGCGGGGCTGCGACTGTCGCGGTCCCGCCCCTGTGCATTGCAAGGATGCCAATGTCACGTCGATGGCAAACCTGCAAACTCGAAACGCTTCCGGCATTCATGGGTCGTGCGATCGCCGGAGCGACCACACAGGCATGACCCTGTTGATCCGTGGCCGGTGTTACATTTTCGGAGTCCGCAACCATGTCAGAGTCATCCTCCGGTGGGTCCATTCGGGACTTTTTCAACCAGAATCCGCAGATAACGATCGGCATCGCCGCGTTGTTGGTCGTCGTGGCCCTTTACTTCGCTTTCAGTTCGCTGTTCGGCGGCGGCATCGAACAGCCGCCGGCGTTCTTCTCGAACGACGACGGGGCGACGTTCTACACCGACGACGTCACGAAAATTCCGCCCTTCAGCAGTGGCGGCGGTACCGCGTACCGCGCCATGGTCGTCAGACCACGCGAAGGAACCGAGGCGGATCGCTATGTGAAGTACCTCATCAGCGTCAAAGAAGAGTTCCGTGAACGCACGGCCGACGCTTTAGCCAACGACCAACGCCCGCCGGCCGGTGGGCTGCTGTACAAGGCGCCCGGCGAGAGCGAATGGCTCGACCCGGAGAATCCCGAACACGCCGCCGCCGTCGCGAAGCTCAGAGCCTTGCGCGACGAGGAAGGCAACGTGCTGGTCGCGATCAGGCCAAAAATCGGCGACTGAGTAGTACCGCTTTCACCGACAGTTGCCGAAGAGCAACGGCCGCACGGTTCACGAAATTGATTTTTCTATAGTTTCTTCTTGACCTGTCGGGTCGGCGTGATATGTTCCCCGTCCCGCAAGGAGATTACTAATGACCCAACGCATACACGATCAAAGAGACCATGCCTCAATGCCGGCGCCGAGCGTGTTGGCCTTTGAGAACACGGCGTCTTCGTGGCGTTCGGGATCATGTGGGATGTGGCTGGATCGTTGACGCGATCTGTTTACCGCACTTCCGACGCCCCGAAGGCCAACGCCTTCGGGGCGTTTTTCGTTGGCATTCGCGACGTTTCGCGTTCGCCGACACGACAGCGCTCCGCGTCGTTGTACGCCGATCGACGTCGCCGGCTCTGCCGGGTGGACGTTTCGACTCGGGTTCAACCGCACGACACGGCTGGCACCACTAGCTCAAATGGGTAGAGCAGCAGACTCATAATCTGTAGGTTGCGGGTTCGAATCCCGTGTGGGTCACCACCACTCCAAACGTAAATACGAGAGGAACACGTTTACATCTTGAACGGCCGCGGCAAACGCCCCGGTCTATGGGGATGTTCTATGCCCGCGAAGCCACAGGCTTGCGCTCATAGTTCATCTTTCATAGTTCCGGGCGTCGGCGACGGCCTGCGGATCGGGCCACGCGTCGGTGCTGGCGGGGTCGGCTCGGCGACAAAGGTGACGCCCCCGGGGGAGGGCATGTCACCGGCGTCGCCGGCCGGCCTCCGACGCACCGGGGCCGGCCCGCTCCCCGCCCCGCCGGCGTTTTGACACTTGTGTCGACGTTCGCGGCGGCCGTTCGCTTTTCATCACCAACCCACGCCACGTTGGCGTGGACGTAACACCAAGGAGGTCATCATGACCGCACAACTCATCAAGGCCACTGCCGATCGAAACTTCGGTCGCAAGTTCATCCGTGCCCATGTCGCACTCAACGAGCGGGCGGTCCGCTTCAGCCGGGGTAACCCGGTCGCGTTGCTGGGCCCGGGCACCTACACGAGCCTCGCGTTCCTCACCCTCGCCAACGGCGAGCGGATCGCGACGTTCGACACCACGACCGTGAAGTTCACGCACCCGCTGCTCGAGCAGATCGTCAAGCTCCCCGGCGCGGCCGATGAGCTGGAGGTACTCAACCTCGCCGACGACGAGCGGGCGCTGGTGTTCGTGGACGGCCGACTGATCGACATCGCGGGCCCCGGCCTGCATGCGTACTGGAAGGCCGACCGTTGGGTGCGGGTCGAGCGGTTCAACGTTGACGACAACGACGGCCGGCTGACCCACCCCAAGCTCGCGGCGATCATCGCCCAGCGTGGTGCCGGTGAGCACATCACCGCGCTGCGTGTCGACGACGAGGAGGCCGCCCTGGTCTTCCGTGACGGTCGGCTCGTCGAGCAGGTCGGCCCCGGTCTGCACGCCTACTGGACCGGTGGCGGGAAGATCACCTGGAAGGACTTCGACCTTCGTGAGAAGACGCAAGACGTTTCCGGCCAGGAGATCATGACCGCGGACAAGGTCTCGCTGCGGGTGAACCTCGTGGTGACCTACCGGATCGCCGACGTACTGGCGGCCGCGCGTAGCAGCAACGACGCCGATGGCGCGCTGTACCGCGAGGCGCAGCTGGTGCTGCGGAAGGCAATCGGTGCCAAGTCGCTCGATGAGCTGCTGGCCGACAAGCGTGCGACCAGCGACGAGGTCCGCGACGCCCTGGCCGAGCGGGCCGACGGGCTTGGCCTGGCGGTGAAGTCGGTCGGTTTGCGGGACGTGATTCTCCCGGGGGACATGCGTGAGCTGTTCAACGCGGTGATCGCGGCCCACAAGGAGTCGGAGGCGAACCTGATCCGCCGGCGGGAGGAGACTGCCGCCGCTCGGAGCCAGGCGAACACCGCTCGACTGCTCGCCGACAACCCGCAGCTGGCCAAGCTCCGCGAGCTGGAACTGCTGCGGGACGTGCTGGCCGGGACCGATCTGCGGATCGTCCTCGGTGGTACCGGCGCCGACGACAACGTCGCCGAGAAGCTGCGCAAGCAGTTGGTCGGCGCATGACAAGTGCAACGCCCGCGGCATTCGTTTGCCGCGGGCGTTGTGCTACTTGCACCAGTCGAAGCGTCGGCCGAGCAGATCGAACAGCGCTTCGTTCGGCTCGGCGAAGCGCTGTCGCAAATGGTCATACACCGCTTCGTCAACACCACGCTTGCCGGGCGTCACGTTGCGCGGCTGCACGTTGGGCACATCAAACTCGGGATCCACGCCAAGAAACTCGAAGGTACTCCGCAACGCCGTCGCGGTATCGGTGGCGAGTTCGTCGCTCTCGATGACGTGCAACCGATCCCGGCCGAACGCGTCGATCCAACGCCGTAAATGAACCGCGTAGTCGCCTTGGTGCTGGTAGGCGTAATGCGTGTAGTCCCACGGGAAGTACAGCGCGTCGCCCTTCATCCGAACGAGGTGCGGCGCGAGTCGCTTCGGCTCGGCTTGCAACGCTTCGAGCAAACCGAGCGGCTCGTTTTTCCAGCGCGCTTGCTGATGAAAGTAGTGCGAGATCGCCCGCTCGGCCGGATCACGCAGCACCACGATCAGCTTCGCGTCGCGAAGCAACGCCTTGGCCAGAGCGGGCGCGTGTGGTGCAACGAGGTAGGTCGGCGTTGCGTCGCCGGTGAGCTTGCCGCCGTCGAGTTCGCTGCGCCTGGGGAACTGGGACCGGTACCAGAGCCGGCCGCGTCGAAGCCGACGGTCGAAGAAGTGCATCTCCTTCCGCTTGCCCGAAACGATCCGCGGATGCTGGGCAAGGTATTCGTGCAGCGCCGTCGAGCCGGACTTCATCGCGCCGATGACGAGGAAGCCGGGCAACGCACGTTGCCCGGCGGTGGCCATGCGGCCGATGTCGCGGAGGGCACTGATGAGTTGGCGTCGCACGGGGCCGAGTGTAGCCCGCGGACCGTCCCGGCCTATCGCCGCCGAGGCAACAAGAAACCGGCGACCGCTAGTCCGATCAGCCCGCTCGGCTCCGGGATTTCCGTCACGACCAGATCCAACCGGAGCGTGTCGATGCCCAGCGGAGCGATGTCGGCGGGATTACCCGCCGTGTCACCGTTGACGAGGGCGAACTCCGCGAAGAAATCCGGGCCTGTCGCGGCGTTGAGGAATCCATCGCCGGGCGTGAACGGACCGAAGCTCACGCCTCCGGCCAATGCGTCGGCCGACGACGACACCAGCGTCGCACCGGGCACAAGATCAAGCCCGTTTTGCAGCGGGAAGCTGGCGAGCGAGAGGAAGATCGTGTCGACGACGAAGCCGTCGATCTGCGTGCCGATCGGCGGCATGCCGTCAGGATTGAAGACTTGCACGAACGCGCTGGTGGTTCCGTCGCCGTTGGACGATTGGCCGCTGCTGACCGTGAACGTGCCGAAGTCGGCGGTCACGACGTCGGTCGACTCCCCGAGCACGAACGTGTCATCGACCGGGATCGCGGACGCGTTGACGTCTTCAGTGATGTAGAAGAGTTCGAGACGATACTCGTCGTTGGCAACGAGTTGGCCGTGCGATACGGCCGTGAGTGCGAAGACGGTTGCGAGCGCAGCGGCGGTGATGAAGCGCATGGAATCTCCGAGGTCGAAAGCTGGGGAAAACGAACGGAATCGCGGCGGCTATGCCGAGCGCCGACGACGCAGCAGCGGCGCGGCGGCGAGCAGACCGAGCATCGCTGGCTCGGGGATCACCACGCCCGGCAACGCGAAGCCGAGCTTGCCGTTGGGCTCATCGAACGTGATGAAGTCGAACGGCGAATCGACCGCCAACCCTGGCAACGGAAAGCCGAGCCCGCTATCGATCAGTTCCACCGACTGCGTGAGGAAGTTCATTCCGAAGATGCCGTCGAGGATAACGATCTCGCCGGTCTCGGGATCGCGCAGTTCGATGTCGAGCACGAGCACCGGCGCGCCGCCGGTCTCGCCGAAGACAAGCGGCATGCCTTCGTCGGTCGGCAAGGCAAGTGAGTCCGCGAAGAAGCCGGCGATCTCCACCGGGTTGCCGTCGATGCCTTGGATGGCGAGGGTGAACTGCTGACTGAGCGGAACGCCGTCGAGCCGGGGGTTCTCGGTACCGATCCCGGCGTCCTCGGCGTAGCTCACGCCGAGTTGGGATGCCAGTTGCTCAGAGACGAAACTCGCGGCCGCGCCGGTGTCGAGCAGCCACGAACCTTCGACCGAGGCACCGCCGTAACTGAGGACCAGCGGCGGCGCGTCGTCGTTGCCGCCGTTGCCGGCGTTCACACCCAGAGGGTTGGGGCCGATGAACGGGTTGCTGATGCTCGTCGGCGGCTCGGCTCCGTCGGGCGTGATCGTGGTGAACTTGCCGAAGTCGGCGTAACTCAGCGAGACGTGCAGGTTGGTGTCCGGAATCCCGGGGTCCAACTCGTTGCCGCTGAACGGCGTGCCGGGTGCATAGGAAAACGTCCGCATGAACACGTCGAGGTCGGCCAGATCGTCGGGCAACTGTCCGCCACCGAGGACGCCGTTGAAGAAGTCGTCGAATTCGTTAGTCGGCTTGGTGTCCATCACGATCACCCGGCCGTCCATCGCGGGCATGCCCACGACGTTGATGTCGCTCCCGGTCAAGCCCAAGTCCCCCAGCGGCGGCTGAATGTCGGGCAGCACGGACGAATCCACCGGGCCGACCTGCGCACGGATCGGGCCGATGGAACGGGTGTAGGTGCCGTTGACGTTGAACGGGTCCGGCTGGATGAGATCGTTGAGCCGGTCGGCGTCGAGGCCGTCGAAGATGCCGAGCGAGTCGGCGAGGAACATCTCAAGCGGTTCGCTCACGGCGAAGTCGACACTGCCGTTGGCACCGACGTCGGAAAAGATCACGGGCTGGCCGCCGACTTCCTGAAAGTTGAAGCCGAGTTCGTTCGCAACGCCGAGGCTGATGACCGCGGCACCGGAGGCACCGGTGTCGAAGAACGCTTCGACGAGCACGGAGTCAGCTTCGATGACGCCGCCGCCGAACGGGTCGGGGTCATTCGGATCGAGGAAAATGCCCGTGCCGAAGAGCGGCGCGTCAAGGCTGTCGGGCCGGGCGAAGGCGATGTTCACGCGAGGCTGATCGACGGCCGCCGGCTGAACGCCCGGTAGCTGGATCACGCTCTGGGCTAGCGATGTCTGGGTCGGGATGGCGCAAAACGCACCAAAGGCAACAGCCGCCGCAGCGGCCGAGAGGGGTTGGCGTTGCATCGAAAGGCTCTCCTCGGGGATTGGGGTGGACAGTCCAGTCAATGCAGCATACCAGATGTCCGGCACGGTGCATCGGCACCGCCGCAAAGCCCGCAGAAAAGCAAAAATCCCTTTAGAACCGTCCCACCGCTAGGCACTGGTCAACCACGGCAGCCGCAACAGCACGGATGTCCCCCGACCCGGCTCGGAGTGGAGTTCCAGCCTTCCGCCAAACTCCTCGGCCCGCTGGCGCATGTAGATCAGCCCGCACGGCAGCGGATTTTCTCCGTCGGGCGTCCACACCACCTCATCAACGCTGAAACCGGCCCCGTCATCGATCACGGACACGGCCAACCAGTCAGGGCGTGCCGAATCGCCGGACGGTTCAAGGTCGATCTTGATGCGGATGGTCTCGGACCGCGCGTGACCGATGGCGTTGGCCACGGCCTCGGCGACGACCCTGCAGGCCGGCAGCCCGACGATTGAGGCCGACGGATTGCCGGGCTGGACCGCGGCAGGCTCCATGAAAATCTGATGATCGGGATAACGACCCGCGAGATCACCGATCGCCGCGTTCACTTCATCGAGCGTCATCGCGGCCGGCGGATTGGCACTGATGAACATCCGCCGCAACTGCTCGATCGACTCCTCGGTCAACAGGATGGCTCGTTCACGCTCCGAGCCCGCGAGACTGGCGTTGTCACGGAGCAACGCATGGATCTCGGCAAGGCTGTGACCAAGCAACGCATACAACTCATTGACGGTCCAACGACGCCCGTCGGTGATCGGTTCCGAGTCGGAATTTGGATCGTTCCGCCGGTGCATAGGCGCATTATTACGCTGATCAAGCGTAAGTCCTTCAATATTTTTGCCTTGCTCCAAAAGCACGCTTGTGGTGCGAAATCGGCCGCCTTTGACGCCAATTTCGCCGCCGCAATAGCAGACTCACGCCGGCCAGCAGACCGAATGAAGCCGGCTCGGGAATCGGCGCTAGGTAGCCGATGTCCTGGAAACTGCCCAGCGTCAGATCGCTGATGAACGTGTCCGTGGTGCCCGGCAGTGGCGCGAGGAAGCCGGTCATCAGTTCGAACTCCAATGGCCGACCTTCGTCGTCAATGATACTGGAGTCGAAATCGTTCCAGTGGTCGTCTGCAATAGTGCCAGGGCCGTCGAGCTCAACATCAGGGGTGCCCGGCTGGCCAAACGTGGTATTCCATACTGCGGTAGCGTTGGCACCGAGGAACTCCCCTGAGTCGATAACATACACTTCATTGACAATCCATATCGCGCCACCGAAGCCGAGAGCGTGTGCGAGCACATGTCGCACCGCATCATCGAACAGATCAGAATCGACCAGACCTGGAAGATCGGCTTGGTCGAAGATCACGATTACATCGCTGGCCAGAAGATAGCCTGACGCATCGACCACCACTCCGCTCAGAATCGAAGTCCCTGAATCTCCGCCGGGACCATCAATCTCACCAAACCCGACACTCACGTTAACAGTCGAGAGTTCGGTCCCCGCAACAGCGGAACTGTTAAGAAGAGTATCAGTGACAAACCCGTCCTGGTGGTCGACCAACAATGTCTCCCATGTAGCCGCCGCGTCTTCGAAGAACGGCAACAGAGCGGGATCAGGATCGGCGAAAAACTCGATCTGGATGTCCAGTGCAGCCTGGACGCTTTGGACGGTGAAGGCGGAAACAACAAAGGCCGCGGCGATAGATGTAGGTGACTTCATGGGCAATCTCTTCTCTTGGAGGAACGTGAGTGCCGCTGTTGGACGATTGGCCCAACAGGTTGTTCCACGCTCACCGCGGATTTGCCCAAAAGTGGGTGAACTCGCTTAGGACTTGCCCAACGGCTCTGGTAGCCGCAACACGATCTGGGTGCCGCGATCGGGCTCGGAGTTGATCTCGATGTCGAGGTTCACGTCTTCGGACCTTGAACGCATCAATCGGAGACCGGCGGAGGTGCCGTTGACGTTGGTGTTGTTGCGTTGGCGCTGTCGGACGGTTTCTTGGTCGAAGCCGATGCCGTCATCCTCAACGATGACGGATAATCGATTGGCGTGATGGTCGGGCTTGGCCGACACGCGGATCTTGTTGGCCCGAGCGTGTCTCGAGGCATTCGCAACGGCCTCGGCGACGATGCGTGTCACCTTCTCATCAACGACCTCGCTGATTCGCGGCAACCCCGACTCGATGTCGAGTTCGAGAACTGTTGCACTGGCCGCGGTGTTGGGGTCCGACAGCTGTTCCGCCGACTTGACGCCGTAGAGGTGGGCCACGGAAATCGCGGTTTCGCGTACCGCTTCATCAAGTCTTCGCCGCTGATCAATGACCGCCTGCTTCGACGAAGAGGCACGCGGTACCAAAGAACGCCTTGAAACGCCGCTCCTGTCGGTCGACAAGAGCGCGGCTTTTCGTTCGGCCTTGTGGCTGTCGCGCTTACGGATAATCGGCGATGCGGAGATACGTTGCCGCGCTTCGGAGATCGCGGCCGACGTTTGGTCGAGCACCTCGTCAAACATGGTGCGGGCCTTGTCCATGTCAGTGTCCATGCGACGACGGGCGACCTGTGCCTTGAGTTGCATGCCGTAGAGATTCTGCAGCAGCGTGTCGTGGAGTTCGGTGGCGATACGTTGGCGTTCGCCCAACACGGCCGCGAACTGGGCCGCAGTTCTTCGGCGTCGAAACTCGAAGATCACCCCAACGACCAAGGCCGCCAAGGCCATCATCAGCGCCACGAACCACCACGTCTCGTAGAACTGCGGTGGCACGACAATCCGTAACTTCGCGGGCATGCCCCACGGACGGTCCTCTTGCAAACCCGGGGCACGTGCTTGGACGAGCAACGTGTAGTCGCCCGGCGGCACATTGGTGTACGACGCACGCCGGGTCACGTTGTCGGCTTCGTGCCAGATGTCCTCGTAGCCTTCGAGCTGATAGCGATAGCTCAGGTCATCCGCACCGAACAGTTCGATACCCGCGAACGTGATGTTGAAGAAGCGGCCACCGAACGGCAAATGCAGTTCACCGGGGACAGCCTCGTTGCCGTTGCCGGGCAGTTCGACCTGTTGCCCCGATTGCATGGCCGAGGTGAAGACGACACGACGACCGCTGTCGGTGGCCGCCGGTAGTTTGTCGGGGTCGATCACCACCACGCCGCCGAACCCGCCGAAGAGCAGCCGGCCGTCGTCGAGCTTCTGGCGAATCTTCGCGTACATGTCCGGCACGCCCTGTTCGGTGCCGAACGCCCGCATCGAGCCACCGTCGAGATCGTATCGAATGAGCCCGGCTTCGGTGCCGAACCAGAGCATGTCCCCGGACACGAGTGCGCCGCCGATGCTGTCGTTGGGCAATCCGTCGTCGAGGCCGATGGTTTCGAAGTCCGAAGTCTCCGGCCGCCAACGCGCCAAACCACGCCAGGTGGAAATCCACAACCGGCCTTCGGCGTCCTCGTGGAATGCGTACACCTGATTGTCGGGCAGACTGTTTGCGTCGGTCGGATCGTGGACGAAATTTTCCCACTGCGTTTGTCCGGCCGGTAGTCGACCGGCACCGTCCTCGGTGCCGACCCAGATGGTGCCGTCAGACGTTTCGATGATGGCGTGAACCGTTGGTCCGACGATCGTGCCCGGTACGGCCGGCGCGTGGAAGTGAGTCACTACGGTGCCGTCGGGCTTGTGACCAATCAGGCCGAGTATCGTGCCGAACCAACGGGTGCCGTCGCTGCCGGCGTAGAACTCGATGCCGAAGTTCAACCGTCGATCCGGGTTGTCGATCGGGCGCTGGTAAGTGACCGAAAGTTCCTCGGCACTCGGATCGATGTACCCGAAGCCAGAGTAAAGCTGCCCGAACCAGATGAAGCCGTCGGGCCCTTCGTCGATGCAGTAGAGCGGACCGTGGCCAAGTTGCCCCTCGGGAATGTCTTCGCCCTCATCGCCGACGAACATGTGCTCGAATCTCGTCGCGCCCGGCCGGCGTCTGCTGAGCCCTTGATCAAACGCAACCCAAAGCGTGCCGTCGGATGCAAGCACCGCGTCGCGGACCGTCGGCGAGAGCAAGCCGGTCCCATCAAGGCGTGGCCCGTAAAACTCAGCGAATCGCCCGCCCGTCTGAATCGTCGCGATTTCTCCGAGAAAGTGACCGGTCCACACACGACCCTTGCCGTCGAGCGAAATTGACCGAACGTCGTTGCTCGGCAGTGTGTAGGGATCGCCAGCAAACTGACGGTGCAGACGCGAGGTATCTTCGCGCAGGTCCAACTCGATCAGCCCCGACCGGGTGGCCACCCACAAAGTCCCCTCGGACCCGAACATGATGTCGTGAACGATCCAGTTCGCACTAGGACCTGCGTCGTGCCCCAACTCGATTTCGACGACTTCATCACCAAAATAGCGGTGTAGGCCGTTGGTCTGGGCAACCCACATGGAGCCGTCGTCGTCGGCCAATATTTCCGTAACCTGTGCATTAACGATGCCCAATTCGACCGGGGTGGCAAGGTCCTCCACCCGGTAGATCGCGGTCTGTTTATCGTCGGTGCTCTCTTCGACCACCACAACGGCCGAGATGTAGTGGGATCCGTCGGCCGCGATGCCCATGCGTCGCAACAGGCGCCCCTCGAAACGCTCCGAAGGAATCACCGTCGTGAACACATCGCCTTCGAGCCGAGCAAATCCAAACGCACCGACGGCCCACACTTCGCCATCCGCACCGATGCGAACATCCATGGCCGGTGCGTCGTCGGGCGTGGCGACCTTCTCGATGCGGTCGCTGTTGAGTAGCAGCCGAAAGACGTCGCCCTGGGCGGTCACGATCCAGACGGTCCGGCCATCGCCGGTGAGCCGTAGCACGTTTTGGATGACCTCGGGGACGGCCACGGATTCCGGTGAAGCGGATGTCGGATCAACGTCACCTGGCGGCGATTGCGCGCCCCCGAGTAGTTCGAATTCGTTGCCATCGAATCGGTACAGGCCGCTATCGGTTCCGACCATGAGTCGGCCGAGCGGGTCGAAGTGGAGCACGTACAAGCCGGCCCACTTGGCCATCCCGTCGCTCACCTCTCGGACGCCACCGAACAGCGGCTTGGTGACGGGCGTGAACTCGGTCCGGCGTACATCCTCTTGTCCGAAGACTGCGCAAGGCAGCAGGAACAAGACCAACAACGCCGACACGAACCGTGCACAGCCCCGAAACCGCCGGAGCCGACGCGTCAAGCGCTCAGTCGTCGCCACGGATCCACCCCCGCGTGCGCGCGATACTCACCGCTTCGGTGCGGCTTTCGGCGCGGAGCTTCGCGAAGATGTTGGCCAGATGGACTTTGACTGTCCCTGCCGCACAACGCAGATCAGCGGCGATCTCCTTGTTGGCCAGCCCGCGGGCGGCCAAGACGAGTACTTCAACTTCGCGATCGGTCAGTGACTCGTGGGTCATCCGCTCGGCAAGCCGATCGGCCGCCTCCGGGCATAACCACCGCCGCCCTTCCGCGACCGACGACATGGCTTCGATCATCTGATCGGCCGACGATTCCTTCAGGGCATAACCGAGCGCTCCGGAGGAAACGCACTCGGCCACGTCTTCCTCCGCGTCGAAGCTGGTCAACACCAACAGCTTGGCATCGGGGTGGTTGACGCGAATGCGCCGAACGACCGCTTGGCCGGGCATGTCGGGCAAGCGCAAATCGACGATCGCCAAGTCGGGTCGCAGCTCGCTGTACAACTGAACGCCTTCCTGGCCACCCGACGCTTCACCAACGACTTCGAATATGCGACCGTCTCGAGCAGACTCGCCGTCGATGACAGCGCGAACACCCGCACGAACCACGGCATGATCATCGATCAACAGCGTGCGAATGGTCGCATTACTCGTCTTGTCAGGCATATCAACGGACCTGCTCATAATAACTCCTTTGAGGGACATACATCGCGAGCATCGCGGAGCGATGCCGTCGCTGGTCGTGCCGGACCGCCGGTAATGTAACAGACCACAATGAGCTAGTTCAATGTGGGTTTTTGGAAAATCGGGTCAGTTGCACTGGTTCTAGAAGTATAGCCGGAACCTCTGCCATTAGGCCTATGGCTTCGCGGCCTTACGCGCCGTGAACTAATGGTCGGTCGGGCGATGCTGCAAGGACTTGTGTTCGACAGAATCTCTGCTGCGGCCACATCGCCTTTACACGCCCATTTTGGGGCCAGAGCCGGAACCAGTCCTTCAACCCGAGGCCACTTGTCCATTCTCTGCATCAATGCAACCAAGCCTGAGGACAGCAGTGATACCGCAAGGGTGGGCTCCACCATCAACCGGACGCTCACGGACCTGATGATTCCGCGCGTCCGCGTCCACTGGTTCGGGCCGGCCTCGGCCTCGATGCCCCTGGAAGTTCGCTGGTTGCAAGGCGATCCGTGCGATACGACCGCCCTGAAGGCCGCTTTTCTGGTCAGCAGGCCCCGCATGATCGTGTTCGTCGTGGCGGGCGACACTCAAAATATCGCCCCTGAGAACGCGACACGCATCCGCGACTGCCTGAAAGACGTCACGGACATCGCCGTCCAACAACAGGCGTATCACATCTTGACGGTCGGCGTGCCCTCGGCCGACTGCCACGAGGCGTTTCGCGATCACGCGGTCAGCTGGATCGCGGCCGACATGACCGAAAACCGTTATCGCCTGCTCGACAACAACCTCGACTTGGGCAACAAGGGCGAGGAAGGGACATCGACCTGGACCATGAAGGAAGTTCTGGCACTCATGCCCGGCGGAAGTTGAAACGGTCTACCGGGCAATCTCTTGGCAAACCGTAGCCCAATCGGCGTATTTCGCTCGTGCCTAATGGTACGGAGCATGTGGGCGCATAGCAGAGGCGGGCAGCGCGTCCGTGGTTCATGATTAGCGGACAACAGGAGTTGAGTATGAACCAACCGCATCAAGGATCTCACCAAGCGCTCGTGGAGCTAAGCCAGCACGTTCTTGATCATCGCCGTGGCCGCCGCAACACCGGGGTCTTCCCCGCCGAGCCGATCCCGCAGGAACGCCAGGCCAAGCGCCGTTCGGACATCGATCAGAATCTTCACGACCGGGTTCGCCCGCAGATGTTCGTCGCTCTGATGCGACTTGCCGAGTTACGCACCCATGTGCATCCCCACCGCGAGGATCGCGAGGGCTATTGCTCATGCCCTGTTTGCAGTGGCCTACGTCTCGTCGAGGAGAACCTCCGCGAAGCAGGTCGCGGTCTCGATCACTGCATGCATCGTGACCACGCACCGACGTCTTTGGTCGACGTCACACCGGAAATCGTCGCGGTGGTCGCCCGCATGAACACGCCACAGCGGCCCGTGGTCTTGAAGATGGCCGGCTCGTGCCGACCGATTGACGCCGCCGAAGCCCGACATCTGATCGACTCGGCAAACGAACTGATCTGCAACAGCCTCCGACACGGCAAGGCGAAAAGCGTTCAGGTCCACTTGATCTGGCCGAAAGCGAGCAACGGGAAACTGCGACTATTGGTCCACGACGACGGCAACGGGCTGTCGACGGACGATGTGTGCTTCGGACTGGGCCTGACCGGCGTGGCCCGGCGTGCGGATCTGCACGGCGGCGGTTTTCGGTTCCGCTCCCGTCCCGGCCGGGGCATGACGTGTTCGCTTTCGCTGCCATTGGACGACGCAGCCGCCTGACCCGCTCTCTCCTTCCCAAGGACTCGTCACGTTGATCGCGTGGCGACTCCTTTCGCCCAACCACCGCTTAGTGAAAGACGTTTATGGCCAGTTCACCCCCCAATGTCTTTTCGGACGCCACCGATCCGCTGGTTGAGCCGAAGCCTGACACGTTGACCGAGCCGCGTTTCGACCGACTCGCCCGACTCGCGCAGCTCTCGCTGGACATGCCGATCGCGTATGTCGCTCTCGACGGACCCAAGCAGAACCTGCTCGGGCACTGCGGACCGAACCGCGCCGCACTCGATGGGATTGAGCGCAGCCAGACGTTCTGCCAATACACGATCGCCGCCGATGAACCGGTGGTAGTCGCGGACACGCTCGAGGACGAGCGGTTCGCCCAACTGCCGCTGGTCACGCAGGGGCCGCGCATTCGGTTCTACGCCGGCTATCCGGTGCGAAACCCCGACGGCAAACCGATCGGCACCGTCTGCACGGCCGATACCAAACCACGCGATTCCCGGGCGGTTCGGCTCGACCTGATGTCCGAAGTCGCCGCCCTCGCCGAGCGTGAAGTCATGCTCACCGACCTGGTCGATGCGCAGGAGCAGGCGCTACGCACCCGCCAACTCATGGCCGAACAGGTCAGCGAGGCCCGCCGATACGTCACCGGCTTGCTCCCGCGCCCGGCCAAACTCGACGGCATCGAGGTCGATTGGTACTTCGAGCCCCATGACGAACTCGGCGGCGACATCTTCAACTACGGCGTCGGCAAAATCGACGGCCGCGAAAGCTGGTTCGGGTACGTCATCGACGTCATGGGCCACGGCGTCGGCTCCTCGCTCCACGCCGCGGCGCTGCGTCATGCACTTGACGAGCAGCTCCGCACCCATCAGCCGGGCCAGGCCTTGTCCAACTTGAGTCGGATGTTCCCCATGACTTCCGCTGGTGGACGATTTTTCACCGCGTTCTGCTGCACGTTCGACCCGCTCACCCGACAACTGTTCTACGCCGGTGCCGGCCATCCCCCGGCGGTACTCGTCGAGACCAACGGCCAGCCCACGGGGCTTCGCTCTCAATCCGCGCCCGGCGGCCTTGACCCGCGTGGCATCCCGACCAGTTGCATCCACGTCAACCCGGGTGCCCGCCTTTGGATGTACAGCGATGCCGCTTTGGAGTTACGGGTTGGTGATGCCGACGATCCCGACCCCGACGCACGTCACAACATCCTCGGTGCCGACGCACTGCTGGAACTGATGATCACCGCCAGTGCGGAGTCGGAGTTCCCGAACGTGGCCGATCAACTCCACGGCATGCTCCGACAACTCGAAGCCCGCCCAACGGACGACGACCTCACGCTGCTGACCGCGCGGTTCGGGTAGCGCCGGGGACTCAGAACCCCACGTCGCCGAGTTCGGCCAGCGCCGGATACTTCGTGTCCTTTTCGCTCAGGACCGGGTCGCCGGACAGTTGCCAGTCGATGCCAATGGCGGGGTCGTTCCACATGACACCGGCCTCGTGGTCAGGGGCGTAGGGGGCGCTGACCTTGTAGCAGACTTCGGTGTCAGGGCTGAGAGTGGCGAAGCCGTGGGCGAAGCCGACAGGGATGAAGATCTGGTTCCACTGCTCGGCGCAGATCACCTCGGCGATGTGATCGCCGAAGGTCGGGCTACCGGTGCGGATATCAACGGCAACGTCGAGGATCTTGCCGCGGAGCACCCGAACAAGTTTCGCCTGGGCGAAGGGCGGCTTCTGAAAGTGCAGACCCCGCACGGTGTTGGGCGTGGCCGAGAGGCTCTGATTGTCCTGCACGAACGTCTCGGTAATGCCGAACTCCTCGGCGAACTTCCGGGCGTTGTACGTTTCGCTGAAGAAACCGCGGTGGTCCCCGTACTTGGGGATGTCGAACACGCGGACACCTTCGATGTGATCGAGTCGGGCCATGGCTATCGGGGCGTATCGGCAGGGCGGGACGGCAACCTTCGCGGGGAATCAATCGTTATCGGCAGACGATTATGGGCATGGGCCGCAGAATCGGGCGCGGCCTTGCCCTAAAGTAAGGACTAACGTTTCCAGCCGACTCCTGTTGGAAACTATCGGCCCGAGGAACCGAGACCTGCCCGAGGACACCCATCATGACGCTCGCAGTTGACCCGTCGTCGAACCCGACCGATCCGTTTCTGCCGACCGAGCCCGAGGCTCCAGGCCACAACGAACCGGCCCCAGGCGAGAATCAGTTGGCCGATACCTCCGGCACAACGCCGTCCATCGGCCTCATCGTCACCCTGCTCGGCGGTGTCTTGCTCATTGCCGCTGCGGTGGCCTGGTTCGCTTTCCCCACCCTCGACGACGGCAGCAACTTCTACGCCGACACGCTCTCGTTCATCGCGGCCATCCTCCTCGGTGCCCCGCTGGTGATCCGGGCGTTCAAGGACATCTGGGCCGGCAAGACGCGCATGAACGAACTGGCCGCCCTGTCGGTCGTTGCGGCGTTCGTTTCCAACGCGTATTTCACCGCCGGGGCGATCGCGTTCTTCATGATCCTCTCGGAGTTGATCGAGTCCCGCACTGCCCTCGGTGCCCGAAAAACGATCGAATCGCTGCTCCGCCTGACCCCGACCAAAGCCGTCCGCATCGCCGAGGACGGGTCCGAGTCATTCGTCGAGGCCAAGGACCTGAATGCCGGCGACGTCGTCCGTGTCCGCCCCGGTGACAACCTCCCCGGCGACGGCGTGGTCCGCACCGGCATCTCCAGCGTCAACCAGGCCAACATCACCGGCGAATCGCTCCCCGTTGACAAAAACGAAGGCGACGAAGTCTTCGGCGGCACGACCAACCTCACCGGCGTCCTCGACGTCCAGATCACCAAGGCCGGCAAGGACACCACCCTCGGACGGGTGCAGGATCTGGTGCTCCACGCCGAGCAAACCAAGACGCCGACGCAGCGGCTGGCCGACCTGTATGCGTCCTGGCACACGCCGGTGATCCTGATGCTTGCGGTGTTGTTGTTCTTCTTCACCAAGGACATCACCCGCGTGATCGCCTTGTTGGTCATCGCGGCCCCGTCGTCGATTTTGCTCGCAACCCCCACTGCTTTGGTCGCGGCCCTCTCTGCGGCGGCTCGGCTCGGGTTGCTCGTCAAGAACGTCGCCGACCTGGAACGTGCCCGCAAGATCACCGCCGTCGTCTTCGACAAGACCGGTACGCTCACCGACGGCAAGCTCTCGGTCACCCGCCTCGGACCGGTCGAAGGCGTCGAACCCGGCGCACTGCTGTCGTCGGCTGTGTCCGTCGAACAGAACTCCAACCACCCCGCCGCCAAGGCCGTCATGGCCATTGCCGCCAAGGCGCGCGTCCAACCCCTCGACGTCGATGGCTTCGAGGAAGTCGGCGGCAAAGGCGTCTTCGGCAATGTCGAAGGCGAGCAAGTCCTCGTCGGCCGCAAGACTTGGCTCAACGAGAACGGGATCAACACCGACAACGCCGAGGAAGAACCCGAGGGCATGTCGCTGCTCTACGTCGCCCGGGGTGGCCGGGTGCTCGGCTGGATCGCGCTCTCCGACGAAGCCCGTCCCGATGCGCCGCAAGCCGTCGATGATCTGAAGTCGCAAGCCGTCCGTCAGGTCGTCATGGTTTCGGGCGACCGTTGGTCGGTGGCGAATCGTGTTGCCGCCGAAACGCACTGCACCGACGTCCAGGCCGAAGTACTGCCAGCGGAAAAGCTGCAGGTCGTCGACGGGCTCAAGGCCAAGGGCCACACCGTCGCGGTCGTCGGTGATGGTGTGAACGACGCCCCGGCCTTGGCCGCCGGTGACCTGTCGATCGCGATGGGCGCGGCCGGCTCCGACGTCGCGATCAACTCCGCTTCGGTCGCGTTGATGAACAACCGCCTCGACCGCATCCCGTTCCTGCTGCAACTGTCCCGCGCGACCGGCCGGGTCATCATGCAGGGCATCGGCTTCTCGATCGTCTACATCGCGATCTTCGGCGGGCTCGCCGCAGCCGGCTATCTCCCGCCGATCGCCGCCGCTCTGCTCCACACGCTCAGCAGCATCTTCGTGGTGTTCAACTCCGCCCGTCTGATCCGCGAAGGCGAAGACATCGACACGGTCGAACCCGAGCGTGCCGTTCGGGAGACGATTACGCCGCAGCCGGTGATGGCGTAGAGAAAAGTCCGAATGACGAGTTCCCGAATGGCGAATGAAATCCAAAATCCGAATCACGAAACGGAGTACCCGTGGGGTGCTTCGGCGTTCGTCATTCGGGCTTGGTCATTGCTTCGTCATTCGCCATTTTCAACTGACCTGCCGCGTCTCGAACAAGGCTGTCGCCAAGCCGAGCAGCACGACAACCATCAGGGCCGTGTAAGCCGTGGCGTTGAGAAGGTACGCGCTGGTGATGGTCTTGTCGGCGGTGTAAGGATCGACCATCCAGAGCACCTGGAAGTTGGGCACCAAGGCGTAGAACAACGAAGCCAGCGTCGAAACATCCGCATGTCGGCCGATGAAGTAATCGCTGGTCAGGCCGGCGATGACGAACAGGAACACCAGCACGATGGTCGGCACGATGCCCAGCCGTGTGCCGAACATGACCGACGCCGCACAGACCAACAAGACCGCCTGTGCCACGAGCAGCAGCACTATCAACGCCTGCGGATCGAGGTCGGTCAGCGGCGACTGCAAGACGAACTGCTTGGCAAAGAGCATGACGCAGGCCAGTGCGATCGTGCCGAACACCGCGAACATCTTGGCAAACGTCGCGGCAAACGACTTATTAAAGTAGTAGTTGCCGAGGCCCGCAACGACCGCCGCACCAATGGCCGCTACTCCGCCGAAGACGATCACCGGCCAGTCGAACCTGTCACGCGCCGTGCTCATCACCCCGTGACGTTGCATCAACAGGAACACGATCGACCAGCACCAGACCGCGAGCAGCAGTGCGGCCGAGATGCCCACCCACTTACCGAAGATGAACAACGGCCGTGCCAAGGGTTTGGTCAACACGGTCAAAGCGGTGCCGTTGTCGATCTCACGACGGATCACGACCGACGCGATGAACGCAGCAAGCGTGAGCGCGCCGACAAGAATCATCGAGAGCGCGGTGCTGGCAAACATCGCGTTGTCGTCATCGAAGGTGTATCCGCTGACAAATGGCGCGAGAACGATCAGCGCGCTCACGAGCATGAGCCAGACCACGTACAGCGGCTGACGCGTCGCCTCGGTGAACGCATTACGCGTGACGGCGAAGATTTGGCGAATAAGTTGCGGCATGGTTGGATAGAAGCGTATGCCCCCACTGTGGTTCGACGAAACGACGGCTCACGAAACATGGTTACTAGCTGCCCGGTTCGACATCACTCCGTCAGCGCTAGTGCCCACTTGCTCGACTTGGTCTTTCCTGACGGCTTGTTCGGAGATGTAGCTGCATGACCCAATTCAACCCCAAGACATCCAACGAAAACACCGAGCCGACCGCGGCGCTGCCCGACGCGGTTGTCACTGACGTGGCCGCACAAACGCGGGGCTTACAAGCCGCCGGGCTCGGCCTGTTGGTACAGATCCTTTGCACGCTTGGCGTGTCGATCTCGATGGGCTTCCGGGCTCCGTTGGACGGCCTGCTCTATTTCACGATCGCCGGCGTGGTGCTCTGGATCGTGATCGCGTTGACCTACGCGTTTCGCCGCCAGGCCGCTGTCGAGAACGTCGAAGTCGAGGAAGCGCTGCGGTTGGGCCAGACCGAGCAGAGCATCTTCGCCGACGCGGCCGACGCCCGCCCCGCCGCACGCCGTGTCCGCCGTGTGTACAGCTATCTCCTACCGAGCGTGGCCGGCATTCTCGGGGGTGCGTTGATCACCTTCGGGTCGATCTCGCTGGCGTTTCAGATCAACACCAACCCGACGCTGGAGGTTTCCGACGCGATCTCGCCGGCCGGCATCGCGGCCATCCTCGCGGTGCTCGCGTTTCTCGGGTTCATCGTCGGCCGTTACGCGATCGGTCTTTCAGGCACGGCCAACCACAAACTCCTGCGAGCCGGCGGCGTGTTTCTCGTCGGCACCTGCGTGCTGCTGTTCCTCGGTGCCATCGCTTACGGCATCCTCCACCTCGGCACCACCGGCGATCGGATCACCCTGCCGGTTCAGATCCTCACCTTCCTGCTGCCCAGCATCGCCGTCCTGATCGGCGTTGAGTTTCTGCTGAACCTGCTGCTCGACCAGTACCGCCCACGCCGACGCGGCGAAGAACCCCGCGCGTCCTTCGAAAGCCGCTTGCTGGGTCTCTTCGGCGCGCCCGGCGGGTTCGTCGCATCGCTCAACGAAGCGATCAACTACCAGTTCGGCTTTGAAATCACCCAGTCCTGGTTCTGGCGACTCATCGCCAAGAACTTCGTTTGGCTGCTGCTCTTCGGCGCCGGCTCGTTGCTGTTGATGAGCAGCGTCTACATCATCGAGCCACAGCAACAGGCGATCGTCACCTTCGCCGGTCGGCCCACGCATGACGAACCGGTCGAACCGGGCATCGGCGTCAAGTGGCCATGGCCCTTGGGCACGGTCGAGACCTATGACGTCAAGCGTGTCCGCACCGTGACGCTGGACAGTCTTCAGCCCGTAACCATAGTCGCGGCACGTGAAGACAACGTTCGCGAAATCAGCCGAACACCCGCGCTCTTCGACAACCGCTCGACCGACACAGACAACCTGCTGCTGCTCAGTGCCGACGATCGCCGCATGGAAACCGATGGCGACAACGAAGCCCCGGCCGTCGCGCTCGCCGGTGCGGAAGTGCTCGTGAACTACGAGATTTCCGATCTGATGACCTATGCCCGGAACAACCCGACGGGCCTGACCGAAAACGACGAACCGTTCGATCCGCTGTTCCGCACGATCGTCGAAGAAGTGACCTACCAGGAGATGATGCGGGTCACCGTCGACGAACTCGTCGGCCAGGGTCGGCAAGAAGTCGCCGCTCGCATCGAAACCCAAATCGCCCAACGAGTGGCCGAAGCAGATCTGGGTCTTTCCGTCACCTGGGTCGGCATCTCCGGCGTGCATCCGGCACAACAGGTCGCCGACGCGTTCGTCCAAGCCAACATTGCCGAAGCCCGCGCCGCCGCGACGATCGAATCGGCCCGCGGCGAAGCGATCCAGTTCTTCAGCGAAGTGGCCGGCAGCCGCGAGAAGGCCGAAGAGATCATCGCCGCCATCGACGCCTTACAAGACATCGACGACCCGGACGAGTTGGCCACGCAACGTGCCACCATTGAGGACCTGATCGAAAACGCCGACGGTGCCGCGGCCCAACTGCTGATCGCCGCCACGGCTGAACGCTTGAGCAAGGAGTTGAACGAACGCGGCCGGGTGGCCGAGTTCGACGGGCAACTCGCCGCTTATCGCGCTGCCCCGGAGTACTTCAAAACCACGCAGTGGCTCGAAGCTCTCGGAGAAAATCTCCCTGAAGCTCGACAGTTTCTTTCCACCCTCGACTCGGCCGAGATTCAACCGGTCATCGACTACTCGTCGCTGGGCCGCGGCGGTATCAACCTCGATTTCTAATAGTCCCCAGCGATCCGTGCACACCATCCGCACCTGAAATACCATGAACCGCATCCGCAACCTGATCATCGCGACCGCCATCCTGCTCGTGCTGCTCGCCACGATGGTGACCTTCCGAGTGCCTTACAACGAGGCCGTCATCGTCACGACTTTCGGCAGCGCCGAGGGTGAGGCGGGCGTTCGCAACGGCGGAACCGACGCCGGGCTCCACTTCAAGGCGCCCTGGCCGATCCAGAACATCGCCCGACGCTACGACACACGCCTGCAAGTTCTCGAGACACGCTTCGACCAGCTCACCACGGCCGACCGCCAAGCCGTCGGCGTCGGGGCCAACGTGTACTGGAAGATCAGCGATCCGCTCGCGTTCTACAACACGCTGAGCAACATCCCTAGCGCCGACCGACAGATTCGCGCACGGCTCCGTGCCGCACTGGCGATCGTCGGAAGTTATCGGTTCAACCAGCTGGTCAATGACAATCCCGACCTGCTACGCCGCGAAGAGATCGAGCAGGAAATGCTCGCGCAGATGAACGCCGAGTTGAGCGACGAAGGCATTGAGCTCGTGTCGGTCGGCATCGGCCGGGTGGTACTCGGAACGACCGTGACCGAAGCGGTGTTCGAGCGGATGCGTGAAGAGCGTGAGGCCGACGCCGTCGCGGCCCGTAGTGAAGGCGACGCCCAGGCCGGCAACATTCGCGCCAAGGCCCAAAGCCAGGCCGACCTCATCCGCGACCTGGCCAACACCCGTGCCGCCGAGATCAAGGCCGAGGGTGACGCCGCCGCCGGAGCGTTGTTCCCCCGCTTCGCCGCGAACGAAGAGTTCGCCATCTTCCTCCAGCAGGTCGACATGCTCCCGGAGATGATCACGGAAAACTCGACGCTGATCCTGGGGCCGAACAACTTCAGCCTGCTCAAGATGCTCGCCGAGGACTTCGACGCGACCCAGCCGCTCAGCGAACAGACCGGCATCGAGCAGGCCAACGCCGAAGGTGAGGGCGAGTAATGACCCAACCCACCGACCCCAACCAGCCGGCCACACTCACCCCGCGCCCGATGGGCACCAGCGAGGAAATCGCTGCCGCCGCCAAGCAGGCCGAGCAGCTCGGCGACGACGCCGGCAAGAGCTTGGCCGATGCACTGCGGATCAGCTTCGGCGTGCTGCGCTGGCTGATCGTGTTACTCGTGATCGCGTTCCTGTTCAGCGGCTTCTTCACCGTCCGCTCCGACGAGGTCGCCGTCCGCACCCGTTTCGGCAAGATCACCCAGGACGGCGAAGGCCGCGGATACCTCACCGCCGACGGCGGGCCGTACTTCCAGTTCCCCGCGCCCGTCGACGAGATCATCCGCATTCCCACCACGACGCAGACCATCGAGGTCCGCAACGCGTTCTGGTACGAGGAGCAAGTCTCGGGTACCGATGTGCGGCCGAACCCGGCGACCAACCGACAGCTCCGCATCGGTATCGATGGCTCGCTCATCACCGGCGACGGGAACCTGGTGCACGGTCGATTCACCGTCAACTACCGCGTCCGCCCCGAGGACGCGGTCGCCTTCGTGAAAGCCGTCGGCGAGACCGAAACCGGCGAGCCGATCATGGTCCGCGCCCAGCAGATCGTGACGATCGCCGCCGAGCGTGCGATCAGCGCGGCGGTCGCCGAAGTCACGGCGATCGAGTTTCTTCAATCCTCCCCCAACACCGCGCTCATCCGGGCCAAGCTCTCGGAGATACTCAACGAACAGATGAACACCGGCATTACGGTCGAGTCGGTGATCGCCGACAACCGTGTCGCCCCGCCGGGCGTGCAGGAGTCGTTCGACGCGGTGCAGACCGCGGTGGCCCAGCGACAGTCCGAAATCCTCAAGGCTCAGCAAGACCGTGAAGCGCGCCTCTCCGAGGCGGCCGGCAAAGGCTACGACGTGCTGCTCGCGGTGATGGACATTTACGGCGACGCCGGGCGAGACGATGAAACCGAGCTCCGTGCCGCCGCCACCGAAGCGCTCAATGCCCTATTGGATGGCATCCCGGCCAACCAGGCAACCGCGCCGTTGTTGCCGATGCTTGACGATGAAGACCGGGCCGTCCTCGAAGCGGTGGCGACCAACGTCACCGTCGGCGGCGAAGCCAGCGAGGTGATCAACGCCGCCGAGCAATACCGACTCGGCCGTGTCGAACAGGTCCGCGCCAAGCTGGAACGATTTGAAGGCCTACTCGCAACGTATGAATCCCAGCCAGATTTCACGCGACGACGCTTGCTCCAGCAAATGCGGCAATCCATCTTCGCGAAGAACCCCGAGCTGATGTACTTCGATGGGAAGATGCTCCGCATGGACATCCCGCGTGACACCGGCATCGACAAACGCCGCGCCGAGGAAGAAGCCGAGGCATCGCGCTTGGCCGCCGAAGCCGCTCGCCGAAACGACCCCTCCGCCCGCGTGGATCCCAACCTCCCACCCGGCGCGCCCGGACGCTGAGATTCCCCGCTGATCACTCAACACCGATTCGCGTACCATTCTTCCCATGACGCAGACCGCCGAGCAAGCCACGGCCGCAACGGACACCACGCCGACTCCGCCAGAGTCGCCGGTCGAATCCCTCGTGGAGATTCGTGGCGTGAGTAAAACGTTCCGGGACTTTTGGTACCGGCCCAAGGTGAAAGCCGTCGCCGATCTCACGCTCAGCGTTCACCGCGGCGAAGTGCTCGGTCTGCTCGGTCCCAACGGATCGGGAAAGTCGACGACGATCAAGATGATCCTCGGTCTGCTCTACCCGACCAAGGGCAAGATTGCCGTCCTCGGCAAACCGCCCACCGACGTCTCGCTCAAGAAGCGCGTCGGCTACCTGCCCGAGGAGTCCAACCTCTACCGCTTCCTCGACGCCGGCGAGACGCTCGACTTCTACGGCTCGCTCTTCAAGATCGACGGCGAGGAACGCAAGAACCGCATCGAGTCACTCCTCGACATGGTCGGCCTGCAAGCATCGCGCTACCGACAGGTCGGCGAGATGTCCAAGGGCATGCGCCGCCGCGTCGCGCTGGCCCAAGCGCTGATCAACGACCCGGATCTGCTCATCCTCGACGAGCCGACCAGCGGCATGGACCCCATCGCCACCCGCGAGGTCAAGGACCTGATCCTCACCCTGAAGAAGCGCGGCAAGACCATCATCCTCTGCACCCACCTGCTCGGGGATGTCGAGGACGTGTGCGATCGGCTCGCGATCATGTACGGCGGCAAGCTCCGCGCCGAGGGGCCCGCAGATGAGCTGCTCAACGTCGAGAACCGCCAAACTGTCGAGACCGAATCACTGCCCGCCGAAGCAATCGACGAGATCAAGGCGGTTCTGGCCAAATATGAGAAGTCGGCCGAAGTGAAGCCGAGCAAGCAACGACTCGAGTCGTTGTTCCTCGACGTCATCCGCGAAGCCGAGGGCAAGGGCGAACAAACCACCGGTGCCGCGGTCGGCGGCGAGGTGGCCGAGTTCCTCGCCGAGGGTGCGACCGACGACGCCGTGCTCGAGCAACTCGCGACCAAGCCGGTCGAGCCCCGCAAGGTCGAACCGGCCACCGCGCCCGAGCCGGTCAAGCCCGATGAAGACGTGCTCAGCCAAGTCGCTGCCAAAACACCCGAGCCGACGCCCGAAACACCGGCCAAGCCCATTGCCCCGCCGGCG
>JBCDCH010000016.1 GCA_039182125.1 Planctomycetota bacterium | reverse complement strand
GTACTACCGGGTGCTCGGCGAAGCGAACCGCAGGTACGACCCGGACCACCTCATCTTTGGCGACCGACTTGCCAGCTGGCTCATCTCACCCGTCGCGCTAGAAGAAATGCTGCCGTACGTCGATGCGATTGCCGTTCAGCCGTTGTTCAACCCGGGGTTCCCCCAGGAACAGTTCGACAGGCTCTACGAGCAAACCGGCAAGCCGATCCTGATTTGCGACTTCGCGATCCGCTTCGAGGAAGAAGGTAAGAACATCCGGGGCTGGCGACCCCAGCCGACACCGCAGGCGGCGGGACAGGTGTATGCCGAGTGGGTCCGCGACGCGTTCGCCACGCGGTACATCATCGGCGTCTTCTGGTGTAATCCGGTCAACTCCGGTGGCGAGTTCGGCAACACCGGAATCAAGCAGGGCCTCTACGGCAAGGGACTCACGCCCCGCCCCGACCTGAATCGCGAACTCCGAGCGCTCAACCGCTTCTTGGTCGAGAATACGCCTGCCGAAGTTGAGTTCGAAGATGCCGCCTTCGGCCATTGACCGGCGTCGGCGATCTTCACGTCAAATCCCGATTCGTCTACAGGTGGGCAAGCCAGCGCGTTAATCGAGCAGTTGGTCAGTGATCGCGGCTTGCCCCACGAACCGGCGGCGCAGTAGCGTCACATACAATGAAGAACATTACGCAGACAACCGTCGCTCTGATAGCTTTGGGTCTCGCAGGATGCATGTCGAACAACACCACGTTGATCAGCGAGGAAGATGCGATCAAGGCCGCCCTACAGCGCGTGGGTGTTGATGTTCTTGGAGTCCGCTTCGATGAGCCAGACACGCAGTGGGATGTGTTTGTTCAGTCCGGCGACCAAGCCTACGAAGTGGAAGTTGACGCCCGAAACGGTGAAGTCGTCGCGGTTGAAGAGGAAGACATCGAAGAGATTCGAGCTGAACTGTCCGGCAGCCTTTTGCACGAAGGCGTCGATGGCGATGTAGACGACTAACGCCGCGGCGTTGCCGACTATGCGACCGGCCCACCGATGCGAAAACCCTTGCCGTGGCGGGGTTATGCCCTTCTGGTGCGCGAATATGCGGGCAAGTGCCGGCTAGGCGTTTGTAGTGGAGCCACGGGGAGTCGAACCCCGTTCTTTCATGCGTTCGCGGCCCGTGCAGGCCGCTTTTCGGAGGAGTGGACATCAAAACGGACATCATCCGCTTCGGCGGCCCGATCGAGGGCCGGGAGCGAGTCCACCGCGGCGACGGTGTCGAAGGCACTGCCGTCGGTGTAGTGCTCGAGCGTCTGCCGCAACGTCGCGTGCCGCAGCACGTCCTGGGCAGCGCGTGGTGATACGCCCGCCTGCTGCAGCATTGTACCGAGCGTCATCCGCGTGGCGTGCCGGTCGGCCTGGCGTCCGCTGTCGTCGCGGTAGTCGACACCGGCGGCGGCCAGGTCCGACTTCCACCACTTGAGCGACGGGAACCGATCGAACACGGCATCGGTGCCACGGCAGTTGCTCGGCCGCATCGCCCGCAGCTCGTCGGCGACTTCGGGCCGCAGCCACACGCGATCGGCGCGCTTGGCCTTCGTCGCCTCCATGCGGAGCTGCAGGTACGGACGCGTCGCCATGAGCTGAACGTCACGCCACTGCAGGTCGGCAGCTTCCTGGCACCGCAGGCCGGTGGTGAGCAGGAACAACCACGCGAACCGTCGATCGGCGGGTGCGGTGTTGAGCAGCCGCCCCACTTCCTCCACGGTGAGCGCGCGTCGGTTGATCCGCTTCTCGCCCGTGACCTTGGCCACGTTCGCCAGCGGGTTCACCGGCATGCGTTTCACTTCGACACACCAGTTGAGGAAACCGCGGACCGCGTCCCGGTAGTGGTTGAGCGTCCGGGCCGTGAGCGGCTTGCCCTTCTCGATGCCGTGGCCGTTGTGGCTGCCGGTCTTTGCCCGCCGGTTTCGCCACGCGAGAAACGAGTCGAGCGTGACGTCATCGAGCGTTCGCCAATGAGCTTGGTCGATGATGAGCCGGCACCGGCGATCAACGTGGTAGCGGTAGTCATCGTCACGACGTTGGGCCTCGAGGTGGGCCAGGTAGTCATCGAGATGCTCGCCGATCGGTCGCGCGCGATGGTCGCGGTAGACGTCCACCATGCTTTGCTCACCGCGGGCCTGCTCGGCCTCGAGCTTCGCGGCGAGCTGGCGGGTGGCCGCCTTGTCGGTGTAGCCCTTGCGACGGTGAAGCCTGCCGCAGGCGTCACGCCACTGGATATACCAGCAGCGTGAGACTGAGGTTGTGGTGATCCCGTCCGGCCGGGTCACCTTGCGTTTGCGTTTGAGGATGGTCATTGAACCGCCTTTCTGGTTCGAGTCGGCCGCCGGCAGCCGAAGCCATAGCGGGGCCGATCATGCACGCGGGTTCGACGGGCTCAAATCGGCCGGGCATCGACGGCGTGCGGACGGATCCCGATGATGGTGGTGGTGGAAGCCACAAATTGCCCTTCGTGTGTAGAAAAGTGCGTCGATGACTTGCTTCGCCCCTGCGCGCGGCTTGCTCGGAAGGACCCGCGATTCTGAGCCAACAGACGGGGTCGGGCGGTGGCCCCGATGGCCGCTACTGGCCTGCAAACGCTGGTTTCGTCGCCAGTTGAAAGCACCGGGGACACCCTGGGATGAGCTGGCGGCATCACGGTGACGCCGGTGGTGTTGGTTGGCGACGATCCTGCTGCTGCTTGGCCGCCCCCGCCTGCTCAGACGCTGCCTGCTTGTGTTGATCTGCAGCGGCCGACATCGCCGCGGCTGCTCGATCGAGATTCTGAATGGCATTTTCCAGCCGTTCAGGAAAGTCACCGCCGATCATCTCGGCCTGGTTCCTCGCCTGCCTTCGACCATCACTCGACTTCAGTAACACCGATGACGTGTTCGGGTCGTTGTCTTCTTCGGGGAACAACACATCGCGTGCGAACGCCGTTCGGTCTTGGTGCTGCCGAAGTACATCGAAGCGGTTGAACTTCCGTAGACGTTCGCCGCCAAGCCGCTCAGCAATCGCACGCTGGGTTGATCGCGAGAAACGTGGATTGGTTGACGGGTCGTTGTCAGCGAGCAGCGGAAGTATCTGATCGTCGAAAGCCGACTTCAGGTTGCGGGTGTTCGAGTAGAGGTAGCGGTTCGACTCGTTGAGCGTCTTGTACGTTGCATACTTCGCACTGCCGAGCAGCGGGACGGCCGACGCTTGAGCTTCGTCGTCGATCGCCTTCAAGAACTCTTCGGACGCGGTTTGGATGATGAGCTCGTCGTTGCCGTACTTCTCCTCACGATCGACATCCATCTTCTGCTTGGAGATTCGTGCCTGCTCGGCGACCTCACTCCGCGTGTCCCTAAAGCCGAGCTTCACGCGCAGCAAGCTATCGCTCGTCCCGGCATCTAGCCCGGCCTGTTCGACTTCGCTGACGCGCTGCCGAATGAAGTCTCGCTTCTCGCGGAACTTCTCAAAGCCGAAGACCGCATTACGATCCTCGAGGAACTGGGTGACGCCGACCGCCTTGCCCCCTGCGTTCAGTAGCTTCCCCTCCTCGGCCAGGCGGGGGAGTGCATCGAGCAGGTCGAAGCCTTTGAGGTTGGCGTCTTCGCCCTGCAGTCGGATCTGCCCACGCTCCATCTTCTGATAGACCTGTGCTGCCAGCGAGTTCGCACGCTCGAAGCCGGCGTCGGCATTCTTGAAGATCTCCGCGTAGACGCCGCCAAGGGCGAGCAGCTCTTCATCAGTAGCGCCGATCGCGGAGAAGGCGGGTGCGGCATTGGCGGCGGCACTTGCGATCTCGTCCACCGGGACCGGCGATGGTCCGGCGGCGGCGAGTAGCTTGTTCATCACCGCTTCCGGCGAGCCGACATCCTGGAAGTTGGACGAGATCTTCTGATCCGCGCCGATGGCGGTGTTCGGGTTGATACCCAGCCGGCGGGTGGTCGCGAAGAAATCGAGCGTCTGCATGTAGCGATCGCCCGAGCTCTTTGCCGTGTAGACGACGTCGCTCGCTTCCTGCTCGGTGAAGCCGAAATTGGTCCGCAGTCGATCTTCGGCGAAGCCTAATGCTTCGTATTCTTCCTGGTTCGCCGCGACTTGGCGGCGGCGATTTCGCCGACCTTCCGAGTCCATGACACGCTGCCCAGCCTCCTCGCGTGCTCGGCGCTGCTCACGCACCGCTGCCGTGACCGCACCGATGGCTGCACCGACGCCGAGCATCCCGGCGGCATACGCCTTGAGGTCAGATAGTGCTCCGCTGCCGAACGCGTTCTTCGTCGCCGCACCGGCGGCTTTGAGTTCCTCGTCCGCTTGGCCGACGGCTCGGTTGAACGTCTGCTGATCAATCACGCCTCTGCGGAGCAGCGTCTGCAGTCGCACCAGCTCCGCCGAGTACTTCTCCGCCGGCGTCCGCGTCGCCTCGAACACGCGACGACCCTCGCGTTCGAGCTGGCGGTAGGCCCGGCCAACGCTGCGAGCGCTGCCCTCCATCTTCTCCTGCTGACCGATGACGCGCTGCAGGCTGTTCCACAGCCGCTGCTCGTCCGAGTCCATCACGAGGGTGACGTTGGCCATGGTGGGCGGTTCCTACGGGTGAACGTGGCAACTTTGCCACGAGGGTGTATCAAAACGCCCGCCGGCGATCGGCGCGTGGTCGGAGAAAAACCACCACCGGCGGGCGCGAACCAGTCGCCGCCGGTAACGCACCGGCGACGACCCAACTACGACTGTTACGCACCGGCACCCGTCGACTTGTAGAGCCCGCGGAAGTCGCGGGCGTACGCCGCGATGTCGAGCTTGATGTCGACACCCAGCCCCCAGCGACCGCCGGTGAGGTTCGTTGAGCGGACCACCGGGCGTCGGTTGCTGCCGATGAGGTAGGCCACGGCAACCGTGCGGCGGTCGGACGCGAGGAACCAGTTGGTCGCGGAGCCGGCGTAGCTCACGCCGCTGTCGGGGTCGACGACACCGCCGGTGCTGATGCGGGATTCCTCCACGACGTTGAGCCCCTGGCCCTGCAGCGGGTTGCGGGTGCCGTTGGCCGCCGCGTCGCCGCGAACCTCGCTCGAGTTGATGAGCTGGCGGGCGGTGAACGAAAGGTCCGGGGGGACGATGACGTTGCGGGCTCGCACGTTCAACGCGCGCTCACCGAGTCGCTGCAGGCCCATGGCCGTGATGCCGGCCTGCAGCCCCTCGGCGCCGAGCACGGCGGTGCCAAGGTTTGAATGGCCGGCGTGGAAGATGGCGGTCGAGTCCGAAGTGAGCGACGGGTTGGCCAGCAGCAACGCGTAGACGAGGTCCGGCCGCAGTTGCCGGGCCGCCTCGGCCATCTCGCGCGGCAGTTCCTGGATCAGCTCGAATCGGTCGTCGATGATGTCCATCTCGTCGACGACGAGCTGCTGCGAGTAGCGGGCGATGCGGAACTTCTCGGCGTTGTCGCTGATGGACGCGTGGTTGGCCGTGCCGCCCCGGGCGTGTTTCTGCGGCCGATTTGAGGCACCGAGCGTGATGTCCGTCTGCTCGCGGAAGTCCCGAACGTCGACTTCCTCACACCAATCGGTGGTGTCCGGGGCGTTGTCGTAGCCGTCGGAAACCATCGCGCCGATCGCGTCGGTGAACGCGTGCTCGAGGGTGGCGGTGCTGACGGCGAAGCGGATCGTGTCGTCGATGTTGTCCGGGACGTGGCCGCCTTCCATGCGGAGTGCCTGCTCGCACAAGTCGACCAAGCTCCGAATGCGGATCGCGTCGGCTTTGTCGGCGGCGCGTTCCTGAGCTTGGCGGCGTTTGTCGGGGTCGCGGACGTTGCCGACCGGAAGCTTCGTCCAGTCGAGTCCGGCCCGCAGCGCGATCGCGGCGGCGAGCCCATGGGTTTGATCTTCGGAGCGTCGTGTGGTGGTGGGCATCGGCATGGTGGCCTTTCGTACGTGGAGTCGCTCGGATGAGCCGGGGACGGTCGCGACGTCGTCGCGGATCGGAAACGGGCGTGTGGGTCGGGGCATGGGTAAGAGGCCGGCAATCAGGCGGACAGACGCTGGGCGATTTGCTCGCGAAGCGATGCCTGTTTCTCAGGAAGTGCGTCGGCGACTTGCTGAACATGGGCGTAGCGAGCGGTCGCTTCGTCGTCCCGCTCGGCGAGTTTTTGAACCTCCGCACGCAACTCGGCGATGCGGTCCTTGATCCGCTGGCCTTCGTTCTCGTAGGCCTCGCTGGCGGCCTCCGCTTCCTGCCGGGCCTGCTCGAGCTGCTCGGCCGTCACGTTTGACGCCATCGCCTGAGCGAGCCCTTGTACCCAAGCGGTGACTTGTCCGTCGCTCACATTGGCCGCCTTGGACAGCTCCGCGAAGCGGTCCATCTCGTCGGGGGCCAGCTCGTCGCCGGCGGCGAGTTTCTGCAGCAGCTCGACGAAGTCGTCGATGCGGCGGTTCTGTTCCTGCTCGCGTCGCCTGGCGACGTTGGCCAGGGCGTTGGCGGTGGCGTTCTTCGTAGCGGTGGTCGTGGGGTTCATGGCGCGGGGGTTGGGAATGGCGGGGTGTCGGCGAGAATCTGGCGGGCAGCGGACAGGTCCATGCGGCACATGAGGATCAGCTCGCCGTCGTCGCGGTGGTAGATGCGGGCGGCACCGGTTTGCTCGAGCAGCACCGCCGCCTTCCAGCGGGCCTTGCTGCAGTCGTTGAGCTTGATCCCACCGGCGATGTCGGCCTCGAGCAGCAGCATCGCCGGGACTTTCAACTCGGCGTCGACGGCGTCGTCGACCGCGGCGAGGTTGTCGGCGTCCGCATGGGTCACTGGCGAGGTTCTAGCCGGCACGTCGGGCGTCCTTTCCACCATGTGGAAAATCAGCGATTTTCTCCGGCGGCTCGAGCACGACCTTGAAGCGGTGGCCGCACGGCAGCTCAAGGCAGACGAAGTACTTAAGCCGCGAGCCGTCGCCCTGCGGGGCCGAGCGCTGGCAGTACAGGTCCGTCGACCTGCAGCGCGGGCAGAACGGCATCGGCAAGTGGTACGTCTCAGTCACGGCCGCCCCCTGGTTCGTTGTCGGTCGGCGGGTCGATTGGCTCGGCGGACGTGCACCGGTACCCGTATGTGCGGAGCAGCCGCTTGAGCACTTGGCGAAGCCGAATGGCCGCGGGCGTGTTGCCGGTGTAGGACGGGTCCGGCCGGATCGTGAGGCGGACGTGGTCGGCCAGGTCATCGGGCTCGGACCGACGTTGTGGAACGTGGCGGTTCTGGCGGATCATTCCTCGCCCTCCCCGTCCATAGATGCGCGTGAATCCCCAGCACTCTCACCTTGCGCATCTTCGTCGTAGAGGGTCTCCCCAACGGCCTTCATATGTAGGTTTTGAGGGTCATTACGCCGAAGGTGCGCAAGGTTCCCCGAAGGTGCGCAAGCTGAATCAGTTGGGGGGGTTTGCGCACCTTCGTGCGCACCTTCGTGACGCCCCGACATTTCGGCGTGGTTCTGCTCGATCGGGGTGAGCTTCCAGAACCACGCGGTGCCGCCGTCGAAGCCGTCCTTGTACGGCTTCTCACACACCTCCTCACGTGCACGTCGAAGGGTGCCCGCGGTGATGTCAGCCTCACGGGCTTCGCGTTGAATGTCCTTCGCTTTGCGAGGTCCGCCGGTAAGCTCGGACCGCAAGAAGTCCATCGCTATCTCGAGCGCGCTGGCGTCTTCTTTCGACTCACCGACGTGGTCGATCTCTGCGCTGGCCGCTTCGTCGGCGGTCATGGTGATGCTCTCGCGGTTCCAGAAGATCCGGGCGGTGTTCTCGTCGCCGCCGATCGTGAAGCTCATCCCCGTGGCGAGCCCGGCGATGTTCGACTTGCCCGGCAACATGAGCCGCTGCCGCGGATTGTTCGGGTCGCGGTTGAGGTGCCACACCTGGCGGACCACGCCGGTAAACGCGCGGGAGCCGAGCACCATGTCGTCGGCGTTGCGGCTCATCGACTTCCGACGGTGCATGACGAGCAGCACGGCGACTTCGTGGTCGGCGGCCATCTTCACCAACGGGGCGAGCAGCGACCGGACTTCGTTGTCGCGGTGACTGTCGGCACCGGTGAGGAATGAACCGATCGGGTCGAGAATCACCAATCGCACCGACGGCTTCTGCTCGAGCATTCGGGCCAGCACCGGCACGTCGGCCAGTGTGAACACGCGTTCGGGCTTGCCGTTGGTGGGGCGAACCCCATCAAGCGTGTAGACCCGTCGGACGTCGGCCACGGCGGCATCGAGCCGCGGGCGCAGCGTGTCAGCGGGGTCATCTTCGGCATTGGCCAGAATCACGTCACCTTGAATGCCCTCGCTGCCGTCGGGCATGATCGAACCCGTCGACACGCGGGCGGCGAGGTCGCACGTGAGCATCGACTTGCCCATGCCCGGCACGGATACCAACGCGGTGAGCTTGCCGAGCGCGATCTTGCCCTTCCAAAGCCATTTGATCGGCTCGGCGTCGATCTCGTCGAAGCTGCGGGACGCAATTTCCTCATCGACGCGATCGTGGTCCCACTCGTGGTGAGCGTGGCCGTTGAGTCCATGGGGGCGGTCGTCGGGAATGTAATCGGCCGGCAGTCTCATGCGGCAATCTCCTCCTCGGCCTCGCCCTGGGCGAGCATGTGCACGCCCGCGGCATCGCCGCCAGCGTTGAGGTAAGCGCGAACGTCGTTGGAAACCCCCGGCGGCTCGGTCACACGGCAGCGGATGCCCCACCGGGCGAGCTGGCGAGCCACGCGACGCATGCCCTCGAGCCCGGGGCCGTCGCGGTCGGCGATCAGGATGCACCGCGGGGTCGGCGGCGCGATGCGTTGGATGAGCAACGCGAGCAGGTCGGCCCCCTGCCCCGCCGACGGCATGCCGACGACGTTGTCGAAGCCGAGCGTGAGCATGGCCGCGGTGTCGCTGCAGCCCTCCACGACGTGGAGCAGCTCGGCCGCGGCGAGTGTCGGGTCGAAGAACAGGCCTTGCCGGCTGCCGGTGACCGCACGTTTGGTGCCGTCGTCGAAGCGGGTGCGGATGCCGATGATGCGGCCGTCGTGGCATCTCATCGGGAAGGCCCACGCCCCCGAACCGTTGGGGCAGGCGGTGCGGAGCTGCTCGAGCTGCTCACGCGTCACCCGTCCCGCCCGCATCCGTGTCATGGCGTCGATCGACACACCGAGCGTGTCGGCAATCGCCGACAGGTCCGCGGCAGCGTGCCACTGTTTCGCCAGGGGCAGGAAGTTCACGGCCGGCGGCTGCGGTCGGCGGGGTTGGTCGCGTTTCATCCGCTTGGCGGCATCGACGAACCCGGCAAAGTTGCCACCGGTGGATCCGCGATCGGGAAACAGGTCTGCGGGCCGCAGCTCCAGCGCGGCGAGTACGGCGTCGGTCGAGCACCCGCCGTGGCAGTGCATCAGCAGACGGCCGTCGGCGCCGACGCTCACGGACAACGATGTCTTCGATCGGCCGTTGTGAGCCGGGCATCGCGCGGACCATCCGCCGCCGGCAGCACGCCGAACGTGTTCAAGCCGGTCGAGAAGGTCGGCGGGGTTCATCGGGCACCCCGCAGACGTTGAACGGTGAGCGTGCCGGCGAGGTCGTCGCGGATCAGCCGCGCGTGGCCCTGCCGCATGAGCAGCTCAGCCGCGGCGATGCACCGGGCCGGCTGCATTCGGCGAAACGTGATCGACTCGACTCCGGTCAGCAACTCGAGCAGGCGCAGCGCTTCGGCTTCGGTGTCGTCGTTCGGCGTTTTGGTTGGTACGATCATGGTGTTCGTGGTTCAGGCCCCGCGGTGATTGGCGTCCCGCGGGGCCTCTGGCTGCGCGGGCGGGGAAGGTCAAGGTGGTTCAGACGGGAATGCCGGGCTTGCCGATGCCGCCACCTGTGCCGGCCAGGCCCTCGCCGCCGGGCTCGTCAACCTCTTCGCCTTCGACGACACCATCCGGGTCCGCGTTGACATCCGCATCGTCGACGTCGATGACGTCGCCGGGTCGGTCGGGCAGCAGCCGGCGTTTGAGGTCGGCCACACCGCCGACGTCGCGGGTGGCAACTTCGATGTCGTGCAGCCGATCCTCGAGCTCCAGTGCGCGGAGCAGCTTGTCGTCGGCGGACAATGGCAGCGTTTTGCAGGCCCGGCGGATCGTGGTCTTCTTCCACATCTCCGCTTCGTGGTCGACCCACGGGCCTTTGCCCTTGGTCTTGCGCAGCGCGTCCCGTTTGATCTTGAGGATCTCCGACGCACGCATCACGTCGGCGCGGCGATGGCCGCCGTCGCGGAAGGTGACGATGGCGTAGGCGGCGACGAGCTCGGCTTTCTCGATGTCGAGCGTGAGGTCGGGGCGGTGGTTGGGCAGCTCGCCCGGCTGCCAGTCGAAGTCTTCACCGGCGTAGACGACGAACGCCTGGACGTCGCGGACAACGCCGGACTGCTCGGCGAGCTTGATGAGCCCGCGGTAGCCGGGAATGAGCTGGGCCTCTTGGCGGTTGCCGTTGTTGCGGTTGCGGAACGGCACCAAGTACGCCTCAGCGGCGACGCCCGACCCGACCATGAGCCCCAGTTCGGCGGCTTCGACGACGGCGTTGAACACGCTCACCATCGTCGACTGCGCGAGGTAGTCGTTGCGGAGCACGACGTTGGCCGCGGTGTTCATCACCCGTCGCGCATCGAGCCCGTCCGGCAGCACGTTCGTGAGCCGGGCCAAGGCGCTTTCGTTGTCGGCCAGCGATCGCAGCGCGGAGCCGCGGTTCTGGTTGGCCGACTGGTTCCAGTCGATCTTCGTGATGGCGGTGGTTTGTTCACTCATCTCCAATGTCCTTCCCAGCCTTCACGCGCAGCACGCGGTAGGCCGATTGCCGGCGGTACCGCGCGGCGGGTTCGGGGTGATCGCGCTCGATCGCTTTCGCATCGAGCGACTTGCGGGTCTGTTCCATGTACGTGACGCGGTGGCCGGCCGGGGTGTCGGCAGCCTCGCCGTCGTCGAGCGCGACGAGCAGCTCAGCCTTGATCCGGTCGAGGTCGGCGTTGGCCGACTTCACGCGGCGCTGGGCCTGCAGGTATGCGGCGACGGCCAGGTCGGGCATCTCAACGGTTTTGCCGGGCTCCCGGCGCATCCGCTTGGCCACATCGAGCGACGGTTCGAAGTTGTCGGGTGCGACGTCGGCCTGGACATGCTCACGCCAGAACCGAGCGGCTTCGGCGACGACGTACTCGGCCAGCTCATCGTCACGCTCCACGCGATACATGCGGAAGTCGAAGCCGATGCCGCTGGCGGCGAGCAGCACCGGCACGTAGGCCAGTTGAGCGCCGGCGACGCGGAGCTGATGTTGCACCTGCAGCTTGTAGTGGTCGGGAATCTCGTCGGTGCCGGCGTCGCCCCACTCGCTCGGCTTGGCCGACGTCTTCACCTCGACCAGCGCGTCACCGGTGATGCCATCGAGCGTCGCCGCGATGTGCGGGTGATCGGGGCAGGTGACGAACCGCTGGCGGTTGGTGATCGGCGTTCCGAGCTCGGCCTCGGCCCACGCCAGCACGGCGGGCTCGAGCAAGTTGCCGCGCGTGGTGGCAACGTTGCCGGTGTCGCGCGGCTCAAGCCGGCCGGATTTTTCGAGGTACACGTCGCCGGGCGATCGCCACGGGGACATGCCGAGCACGGCCGCGGTGTCGGAAGCGCCGATGAACGTCGTGCGGTCGGCGGGGTTGGCTGCGGTGGTGACTTTCATCGCACACCCCCGGTCCACGACGCGACGGCTTCGTCGACGTCGACCCGACGCCATCGCCGGCAGCGCGTGCCTGGTACTGCGATCGACGCCGGCAGCTTTCCGCTGGCGGCAAGCGACGCGACGGTCCGCGGGCTGACATCGAGATATTCCGCCAGCGTGTCGGCCGACATCGCGGCCGGCCAATCACGCACGGGCTTGGTCGGCGCGTCAGGCATGGACGGCCTCCCCCCGGCGCTCAGCCGCCTCGGCTTCCGCACGCTCACGGAGTGCGTCGCGGATTTTGGGCAGTTCGACGAGCTTGCGTCGTCCCGCCTGAACAAACGGAACCCGCCCGGCCTCAGCCTCAGCGGCGAGCCAACCGACCGGAACGCCAAGGAGCCGAGCGGCACGTTGAAGTGGACAGAATCTTTCTTCCGGCTGCATGCCGCGAACCTAGACGGTTTCAGCAGGCCGCCGCGGGACTTGTGGCACTTGTGGCATTTGCTCCCGTTTCCTCGCCATTTGTGGCATTTGCGTGGCAGATACTCAGGGAATCTGCTCGATTTTTCGGCGTGCGTGCGCGTCCAATGTGTCGAGTCGCACGCGAACTTTCTTCGACCGACTGTTGCCGCCGTCGTCGATGCCGCGCAAGCGAAGATCGGATGGAAGATCGCGGAACCGTTCCACGCCCCATGCTGCGCACACGTCGCCCTTCGAAACCCATCGTGACCATTCTCCTTCGGGTACTGCAGGTGTCGGCTTCGGCAGTTCGGTCGACGTCGCAGCGGGCGTGACAGACGGCCCCGCCAAACGCTCGGCATGTCGCCGAACGATGCTGAGCTCGAGCAGGGGAAACTCGTTGATCCATTGCCGGCTTGGCCCGTCCTCGGGCTTCTCGGGGTCACCGTGCCACGGTTGGCCGGCGGGGATAACGAAATCCGCCTCGTCACCCCAATCTTCGATCTCAACGACGGCCCACTCGCCGAGTCGATGCACCTCGGCAAGCCACTTCTCACAAGAGCGCAGCACTTCGGCTTCCCGGCCAACTTCGACCGCGAACAAAAGCTCCTCGCAAAGGACCGGGTAAACCTTCTCAATGCGTTTGGCTAGCGCAGCCGCCTCGGCCGCGGTGAGAAAATCGCTCATGCTGTCACCTCTGAAAGAAAGCCGGGCCGCCGCGGCGGGGACGGTGAGAGGTGGACACCATCACACCGCCGCTGGCGTACGTCCGCTGGCCGGCGGACTACCCGGACGAATCGTAACTCATGCTGCCAGGTCCGGCAGCACCCGCAACCCATCACGACGCGCAGGTGACGCGCGGGCCAGCGCGAGCCCGGCCACCGTGCCGAGCAACGGAACGCAAAGCCGGTCGTGGACCTGCTCCACCACGGCCGCGAGGATCTCACCGCGTTGCCCGGGGCCGAGCGATTCGGCGAGCGTGAGCGTCCGCCCCGTCCAGTCGATGCGAGCCGGCAGCGGGCCGACCACGTTCCCGTCGACGACGTCGAAGATTAGGCGGTGCACGCGGACGCGGCCGATGCCGTCGTGTTCCATCCGGTGGGTTCGCGGCGGCAAATCGAGCGCGGGCAACTCGCCAGACTCGAGCACGGCCACCGGCAACATCGACGGCATGTGCACGAACACGGTGTCGCCACGTCGCCAGCGCGGCGGCCGCGCCAGCTCATCATCGGCGGCGACGACGGCGGCCAGGTCCCGCATGCCCGCAATCGCCGGCGGTGCCATGACGAACATCACGCCACCTCGCGATCGTCGGCCACCACGTCACCGGCGGTCGGCGTGGTCGTGTCCGTCTGCCGATCGGGGAACCGCTCGGCAAGCTCGGCATCCATCGCCGCGGTTCGCGTGTTGAGCGCGAGGGTTTCGACGTGGTTGGCGATGTCGTGGCACTCCATGGCAGCCCTCGCGTCGTCGTGGTCGATGCGTTCGAGCCGACGCTGTAGCTGCTGGAACATTTCGAGGATGGCCGACGCTTCATCGGCCCGCCCCACCGGCGTGCTCAGGTCGTGCGGATCCTCGTCGACCCATTCATCGGCGGGTTCATCGCTCAGGTCGGCGGGCAGCGTCGGTGCCGGCGGCATCATCCGTTCGGGGATGCGGACCACGCCAATGGTGTTGAGCAGCACCACGTCATCGGGCCGGGCGGTACTGAACTTGCCGCGGCGGGCATCCTCGCCGTCGAAAGTGTCCCAGCGCGGTGCGAGCGTGAGCACAAGCCCGCCGTGGTCGATGTCGAAGTCGTGAACGTGGTAGACCGTGATGCGGTCGCCGCGATGCTCGATGGCGAGCAGTCGGTTGTGTCGACGCTGCAGCATGCCGTCGGCCTGGGCGAGTAAGGTCAGCTCGCCGGTTTCGGCGGGGATGGCCCCGTCGGCCTCGCCATCGGTCGGACCGTTGGCGTCGTAGATAACCCGGCAAATGAACGCGTCGCCGTCGGCGTGTTTCACCCGCATGATCCGGCCGATCTCGTCGACGACCAACGCACCGCGGCGGGGTCGTAGGTGGTCGCCACGCTCGACAGATTCGCGGGCGGTACGCATGTCGGTGGCCAGCTTCGCGTCAGCGGCCGGCGTGGGCTTCGTGGTGGCGTCGCTCATGCTTCACCTCGCACCGGCTGAAGGGAAACGAGCAGCTCGACACGCGTGATGTTGGCCAAGCGGACCCGGCGGAACACCGCGTCGGGCATGGACACCACGACGCGCACCACGCGGTCGGCGAGGTACTGGAAGATGCCGACGATGGACCGGTCGGCCCCGTGGTCGTTGAAGCTGACGCGGACGAACTGGCCGGGCAGCACGTCGGCCACGTCGACGGTGGCAAAGTTGCCACCGACTGGCCGAGGCATCGGATGTGAAAGATCGAGGAAGTCGAGCGCGAACGGTGCGGACGCACCTACGTCGGGGGCGATGGTGTTGCCATCGCTGGCGGAAGTCTGTATTGTGGCCACTGAACTGAACCTTTCTGGTTTTGCCCCGCATGGTGTTGTCGCACCGGCGGGGCATTTTTCATGCGCCGCCACGGGACGGGTTGAGGGGTGAGCCGACGGCACCGCCAGCGTCGCGGCGGACGCTAACACGATTGTGTTGATTGTCAACACGATCGTATTGAAAATGCTGGCGGTGCGTGCAATGATGGCTGCGATGACGACGATGCCAGCGGTGCCAGTCGACCGCGACAAAATCCGGCAGCTCCGCGAAGACCTTGGTCTCACACAAGCCGAAGCCGCAAAGCGTGCCGGGTTCCACGGCCATCAACAGTGGTACGCCGTGGAGTCAGGCAAGCGGTCAGACCCGTCCGTTTCGACGATACAGCGTATCGCCGCGGCCCTTGGCGTCACGATTGACGAGCTCGTCACGCCGCTCGACGGCGACGAGTGGAAGGACGCCTGAACCACGGCCGACCCTCAGGCGTTGGGGGCGGTGGCGGAACGGGCCGGGAACCGACCAGCCTACCGGCCCGACCGAAACGCCGTCGGCACCTTCACCGGGCCGGCGGCGTTGCCCTTCCGCGGCCGGACACATGTGTCCGGTATTTCGGCCGGTGGTGAAATCGGTTGCCCATGGGCAACACTTTTCGGTTGTCGGTGAAATCTGTCTCCCATTGGAGACACTTTTCAGTTGCTGCCGAAATCTCTCCACCATGGTGGACGTCACCGTCGTTGTGGACCGGGGGACCAAATGGTCCCCTCTCGACCGGACCCATGGGTCCGCGAGGGGGACCCCGGGGTCCTATTTTTACTGCCGGCTGAAGAACATGACCAAATGGTCATCCCCGCCGTGCGATGTCGCGCACGGCCAAACCGATCCCGCCGACGGTCGCGAAGAACAACGCTCCGGCCAGCAGTGACACCGACATCATGCCGAACGTCCACAACGCCGCCTCGGCCGCGGCCTGAGCGAACGGGTCCATCGGGCCGGCGTTGACCGTTGGTGCTGGCGATGCACTGGCCATCGCCTGGAGCAGCCGGAACACCGCCCACGCGAAGCCGAGCAGCAGCAGGCCAGCGCAGCCGAGCAGGCCGTAGGACGCGCCCATGAGCACCGGGTAGCCCGCAGCCGATCGTCGTGGCGTCGTGCGTGACGAATACCCCACCGCCGCCGGCGTGACCGACGACGTCGCCAAGTCCGCCAACGGGTCAGACTCGACCGGCTCCACACTCGACACCATGAGCCCCCGCTTGGCCGCCTTCGCGCCGGCCGACTCGGCCGAACTCGCTTCGACGATCCACGCTTTGTCTTCGCCGGTGTTGCGGTCGGCCCCGTAGACGTTGAACTGTCCCATGGCCGCAAGCCTACCGAAGACGCAGGCGCGACGGACGGCCGATCGGCTTCGACGACAACCGACACCCCTGCGTGGTCCAGTCGTAGATCGAGCTCGGTCGCGGGGCTTGAGACGATTAACCCGTCGAAAAGTGCCGCACCCCGTGGTTGAAAGCAACCATCGACTGGAACCCTAGATTGCAACGTCCGCGAGCAATGTGGATTCGGGTCCGTGGCCCGAGACGGGCTTAGCAGGTTGCCCTGTAACAGCCTCGACGTGTCGATTTTTCCGCTGCAGGGTTTTGGCTTTGCCGTGGATCGACAGAATCGCAGACACCGCTACTACCAACGCCGCAGCTTCGACCGTGGTAAGAAACACGAGCACCGAAAAAGCAATCCGACGCACGAGCTCGTCGTGTGCGGCTACTGCGGTGAACGTTTCCAGCAACGCGTGCAACGGCTCGCCGACCATCGCCACGATGACAGTGGCCACCGAAACAAGCACAGGAAGTATCAGCAGCCCCACGCGTCGAACCTGCCGGTCATCATCACCCGACCGATTCGCCAACGACGCGAGTGCAGCCGGATAAAGGACGGCGAACCAAATTCCCGCCACCGCTAGAACGAATCCAGCGATCGTTACTAGCCCGCCGAAGAGTGAGCGGATCGTATCGCCCGGGACTTTATCGCCTCGCCAAAACCCAAGCGCTCCAAAGATGACCCCCGCGGCCACAACGACAAAGACCGTTCCGCCAAACGGGATTTTTCGCTCAGTCGATGGCATGATGCACACTCAGATCTTGCTTGACGCGGTTGGTGATCGTTTTACGGAGCGTCTTCATGGTACGCAAAATCGACTCCGCTGCGGGGACATTGTTTTTGTCTCTGACAATGTCCAACTTCCGTGATTCACGTGTCGATGCGTGGTCAATCCACACGGGCTTGTCGACGCCTTCGATCTCAAAACCAAATCCGGATGGCCCGGCCGACTCAGAGCCTGAAAGCATCTCGTCCAAGTCCTCCTGCGACGGGACGACGGGAATTTTGGCCTCAACCCTGACACTGCTCGGCGTGTAGTCTTGGAAGTCGAGGTCCACACGACTCAGCAGCCGCTCAATCAATCCTCGGTCATCCACTACCGAAGACACCAACTGCTCTCGGATCAACACACGCTTGATCTTCGCTCGATTGTCCTGGACCGTCTTGATCTTGCCAGGAAGCACGACGGGCTTCGATACGAACGATGGCTGAACCGCCGGGGTTTCGTCTTCGTCACTTGCTCCCAACTCCCTCCAGGTGACGCTTTCTACCGACTCTTGCCCGTCTTCGTCTACATGCGTTTGTTTGACGCGGTAAGGCGAGACATTCCGCAGGAAACCGGTTAGCCATCGAATAAGGTTCTGATGCCCGTTCGGGAACTCATCGAGTTGAACGGTGACGAGCGACGACGACGCAGGGTCCAACCAAAAGTGTGTGGGATAGCCGGGTAGGTCGTTCTTCTTAGGGGCCGAAGTTCGAGCCTTGCGAGCGGACGGCGTGCCCGCCGCGTCCGCAAACATCACCCCGCCCGCACTTTTCGGCGTCCGGTTCCACAATGTAATCGCCCAGGTTCCCGTCGAAGCGTCTCGTCTCATCTCCCATGCGTAGACGCCGAGCCACGACTTCTTCGCGTCTTCCGTGAAGGTGCAGGTGTCGCCCAGTTGCAACTTGCCATCAATCGCCCACGATCGGGCTTCTGTCAGGACTTCGTCTAGTTCGCCGAACTCTGGCGACTTGGCCCCGCGTCGGTAGAAACCGCATCGGTGAATTCGGTACGTCTGAATCGTTGCTTGCTCTGTCGGCATGTCGATGTGTCCCCGTTGAACGCGACCCCAAGTAGCGAAGACCCTACTGGACATCAAAACGGACATCAAAACGGACATCAACCCCGTGCGAAACTATGCAGCCCCGTGCAGCCCGATGCATTTTGGCGGCTCGGCCCGGAAACACATAAACCCCCGCGGTTGCGGGGGCTTATGCAGCTTTATGCAGTGCTATGCGCTTCGGTGCAGGTTAGGCAAAAGTAGTGGAGCCACGGGGAGTCGAACCCCGATTTGTTGAATGCGATTCAACCGTCATCCCATTAGACCATGGCCCCGGCGGGGAGAGGCATGCTAGGTGGGATCAGCATCGGGTCAAGACGACGCTTCATCCGTTCGGCGGCAATCGTGGGCATGACCAAGATGTGTCATTCGCACCTGCTAGAGGCCGCATTATGTGGTACCAGACACATTGGCGAGGGGTTTCCGTGCGTCATGTTGTACGCGAGCCCCACAAAGGCATGCCCCCACGCATAAGCTTGCTTCATGCACGATACGAGCAGTTCAGTGTCTGCGGTCCAACGCGCTTCCGACCGATCTTCGACCCCTGACAACAACCCGATCCCTGACGCGGACGTCGAAACCATCGTCCGCCTGTTCAAAGTCCTGGGCGACCGAACCCGGCTGGGTATTCTCCTGATCCTCGCCAAAGGTGAACGCAACGTCGGGGCCCTTTGCGAAGAGCTTTCGCTGCCACAGCCGACCGTCAGCCACCACCTCGGGCTGATGCGGATCAACCGGCTGATCGACAACCGCCGCGACGGTAAGCAAGTGTTTTACACGCTTGCCGAGGAAGTGTCGGCCCTCAAGAACGGCGTGGTCCGCATCGGCGTGGGCAGCCGGTCGGTCGACCTCAACCTCGCCGGCTAAACGCCCCCACCGCACCGGCTACTTGGTAACCTTCTTGCTGTCCTTCTTGGACTCGAGCGCTTCGGCGAGATCGGCGATGGTCGTGTCCTTGAGGTAGCGGATGATGTTCTCGCGCAGCGGCTTGAACGAGTCGTGCTGCGGACACGGTTGCTTGTCGTTGCACCGCTCGAAGCTCCCGACCGCACAGCGGCGGTAGGTGTCGGTGCCGTCGATGACGTCGACGATGTCGAGCAGCGTGATCTTCTCCGGTGCCCTGTTGAGCCGAAATCCGCCGCCGCGGCCCTTGGTGCTTTTCACAAGGCCGGCCTTGGCGACGCCGTGGAGGATTTTGCTGACGAACGGGGGTGACAGTTCCGAACCCTCACAAATCTCGTTGACGCCCACGTTGCCCTTCCCCTCGGGCTGCAACTCGGCGATTCGGCAAACGGCATGGATGGCGTAGCCACAGGTGGAGGAGTAAATAACAGACATTCGGATGCGATATTACGCCACACATTGAGCCAACGCAACGTTAAGTCCCGCCGAGCAACTGCGGCATGAACACCCCGCCCACGACGCTACGAGCCTGGAAGCCGGCCTGCTGACCGGTGTGGCACCAGTAGAAATCCGTCATCGGGTTGTGCGTCGGGGCATGACGAAGCCAGTGGTAGATCGGCCGCATGAGCCGATCGAAGAGATCACGGTCCGGCAGCGCCATCGCGGCGACCCAAACCTCCCAGTCGAGCTTCGTGTAGGGTCGGCGACTGTCGAGCGGCGTGCCGAACGGCAACGCCATGTCCACGTAGTGCTCCAGCTCCCGTCGGACGATCGCGTCGGGAACGAGTTCGAGGCCGAAGTACTTCTGCCACGCGAGATTGTACTTAAGCGACCAGCTGCCCACCGCGTCGTAAGCGAGGCGTAGCCAATTGCCGTCGTCGGCCATCGCCAAGGCGCGGTCGGCCATCGACTTTGCAACGTCGTTGCGTCCCCACGCACCCAGCGCGACGATCGCCTTGAACGCGAGATTGACGTTGCGCGGCATATGGCCGGCGAAGTCGTCGGTACAAAGCTGCAGTTCCGGGTCGAGCCCGTTGGCTTCGAGGTAATCGGCCCATTGATTCAGTAGCGCGTCGTGCCCGGCAAGAAGCTCGGCGGCGGCGCCCTTCTTCCGCAGTGCCGCAGCGAGGATCAACAGGTTCGCGCACTCCTCGACGGGCATCTGATCTTCGATGCCCGATGGTCCGCCGGCGTAGAACTGACCGTTGGCCTTCGGGTAGCGCCCGACGTCGTGGGGCGCGAAGTCGTGGGGCCAGGCATCGCTGGCGGCGTAGTCGAGCACCGGACGGATCTGGGCTTCGAGCAGCTCGGGGTTGAAGTGCAGGAAGAACGGCGAGCCCGGATAGGTCACATCGACCGTACCCATGCTCCCGTTGGAGTAGTTCTCCTTGCTGAACATGAGCAGATTGCCGTTGGTGTCGCGCACGGTGCCGTGGGCGGCGAGGCACTGGCGGTATGCGAGGTTGCACAACAGCGCGAACTCATCACCGCCGATCGCGCGGGCCTCGGAGTCGACACGCTCGTCCACCTCGGCCGCACCGTCACGCGTGACACGCGAAAGGATCGTCGCCGGCGTGTCGTCGTCAGACCGCCCCACCGGTCGCAGGTGCCGGCCCATGTACTCGGCGGCGAACTCCTCGTCGTACGCCACGATCGCCTCGACCGAGACCGATTCGCCACCGACATCGAGATGCCGCTCGGCAGCGAGGCTGCTGCCCAACGCGTCGCGTCCGGCGACGCCGCCGGTCAGCTTGGCGTCCTTGGGCCAGTGGTTGATCGTGGGCCATTCGTTGGCCGCGACGACGGCGGTCGCCTCGCGCATCGCGAAGATCAGCGAACCCCAGTCGATCCGCAGGTCGTCGCCGTCCTTGGCCAGGATCGGCTGTTCGACATGCCGGGCGGTGACGAACGGCAGCGCATCGGTCGCGTGGCTTTCGTCGAGGGCCACGTGCTCCTCGCCACTGTTGACCGCCAGCAACGGCGAGATGACGACCAGCACTTCCACTCGGCGCGGCTGGCCGTCCCGGCAACGCACCTTGCACTCGATCACCGACGCCGCCCGGCCGAGCGAATCGATGTCGTTCGGAATCAACGGGCTGCAGAACGTCAGCTCCACCGCCAACGGACCGGCGTCGCAAACGAAGGTCGTCGCCGTTGCGCTGACCCTGGTCTGGCCAATCTCGACGGGCACACCGTTGAAGGGCATCGAACCCACGATGCGGTACGTCTGGCCATCGACGCGGACGCACACCGACACCGGGTGTGGACGACCGGTCCAATGTACCGTCGGCTCCGCGTGTGGCAGCTCGGCGAAGCTCCACACCGAGAAGTACGGATTGTGTGCGATCAACGGCGTCGCGGGCGCGAAGGGACGAGACATCCCCGCAAGGTATCACGGTTTGAGCAAATCGGAGTACAGCCCCGGGCCGTCGTCGATAATCACCGCGCCGACCGTCTTGGCGTAGAAGTCCGCCGGCCCGACACCGCCGATGATCGCGTAGACGTATCCCACTTCGCGCATCGCGTGCAGGGCGGCGATGAGCAGCGCTTTACCGACGCCCCGACCGCGTTGTGACTCGCTCACGCCGGTGGGACCGAAGAAACCTCGGGCGGTGCAGTCGTATGCGGCGAAGCCGACGATCTCGGCCGTCTTCGCACCGGGCGTGCCGCCGATCGTGGCGATGAAAACGCTCGGCGGGAAGTGTCCGAAGCCGGTATCAAATTCGTCGGCCCACCCGCCGCCGAACGCGTTGACGAACCGGGCCACCGCTGACCGCTCATACGCTCGTGGCCGACGGATGGTCACGCCATCAATCACCGGGACCGGCGGGAGTTCGAGCAGTTTCACGAGCATGTCCGGCATGATCGCCAGCATACCGCAACGCCCCGCTATGCCACGTCGAAACGGTCGAGCATCATCACCTTGTTCCACGCGGCGACAAAGTCACGCACGAACTTCTCACCCGCATCGTCGCAGGCGTACACCTCGGACAACGCACGCAACTGGGAGTTGGACCCGAAAACCAGATCGACGCGGGTGGCTATCCACTTGGCCCCGCCATCTGCCCGATCGCGGCCTTCGAACGTCTGGCCATTGTCGGACGACGCCCAGACGGTGTCGATGTCGACGAGATTGCGGAAGAAGTCGTTGGTGAGCGTGCCCGGCTTGTCGGTGAGGACGCCGTGGTTGCTGCCGTCGGTGTTGGCACCGAGAACACGCATACCGCCGACGAGCACGGTCATCTCCGGCGCGGTGAGCGTGAGGAGTTGGGCACGGTCGATGAGAAGTTCCTCGGCCGGCCGGGTCGAGCCGTTGTTGTGGTGCGGGGCGTAGTAGTTGCGGAAGCCGTCGGCCTTCGGCTCGAGCACGGCCACCGATTCCACGTCGGTCTGATCGGCCGTCGCGTCGCCTCGACCGGGGGTGAATGGGACGGTGATGTCGTGGCCGGCCTTGCGTGCCGCCTCCTCGATCGCCGCGCAGCCGCCGAGCAAAATCACGTCCGCCAACGACACCGGTGCATCAAAATCGGCACGAACTTTCTCGAGCACGTCGAGCGTCTGATCCAGTTCGGTCGGGTTGTTCACCGCCCAGAACTTCATGGGCGCGAGCCGGAGGCGTGCGCCATTGGCCCCGCCTCGCTTGTCGGAGCCGCGGAAGGTCGCCGCCGACGCCCACGCGGTCTTGACCAGTGTGCCGATCGAAAGGCCGGAGTCGAGTAGCTTCCTTTTCAACTCGGCGACCTGCGCGTCGTTGATCAGCGGATGATCGGTCGCGGGGATCGGATCCTGCCAAAGCTCCGGCTCGGCCGGCCGCATCGAACCAAGCCCGCACTCGTAGGGACCCATGTCCCGGTGCGTGAGCTTGTACCACGCCCGCGCGAACACCTTGCCGAACTCGTCGGGGTTGGCGTGGAACCGCCGCGAGATCGTCTCGTACGCCGGATCGACGCGGAGGGCCATGTCGGCGGTGGTCATCATGGGCCGGTGCGTCACGGACGGGTCGTGCGCGTCCGGCACGGTCTGCGACGCGGGGTCTTTGGGCTGCCACTGGTGTGCCCCTGCCGGGCTTTTGGTCAGCTCCCACTCGTAGCCGAAGAGCGTGTCGAAGTAGCTGTTGTCCCAAGTGGTCGGCGTCGGGGTCCAGGCGCCTTCGATGCCTGAGGTGATCGTGTGAACACCGTGGCCGGCACCGAGCGTGTTCTTCCAGCCCAGGCCCATCTCTTCGATCGGCGCGCCCTCGGGCTCACGGCCCACATGTTTCTCGACATCGCCGGCACCGTGAGCTTTGCCGAACGTGTGGCCGCCGGCAACGAGCGCGACGGTCTCCTCGTCGTTCATCGCCATGCGAGCAAAGGTCTCACGGATGTCACGGGCCGAGCCGAGCGGGTCGGGGTTGCCGTTGGGGCCTTCGGGGTTGACGTAGATCAGGCCCATTTGCACCGCTGCGAGCGGGTTGTCGAGTTCACGGTCGCCCTTGTAGCGCTCGTCGCCGAGCCAGGTGGTTTCCGGGCCCCAGTAGATGTCTTCCTCGGGTTCCCAAATGTCCTCGCGTCCGCCGGCAAAGCCGAACGACTCGAGCCCCATCGACCGAAGCGCCGCATCGCCGGCAAAGATCATCAGGTCGGCCCATGAAAGCGACTTGCCATACTTCTGCTTGAGCGGCCAGAGCAGCCGACGGGCCTTGTCGAGGTTACCGTTGTCGGGCCAGCTGTTGAGCGGCGCGAACCGCTGCGTGCCCGACGTCGCCCCGCCGCGGCCGTCGGCCACGCGGTAGGTCCCCGCGCTATGCCATGCCATGCGAATGAAGAACGGCCCATAGTGTCCGTAGTCGGCCGGCCACCAATCCTGACTCGTCGTCATCAGCGCGACCATCTCGTCGTACAGCACATCGAGGTCGATCTTCTCGAACTCGGTCGCGTAGTCGAACTCCGGGCCCATCGGATCGACCGCGGGTGAGTTCTGATTCAGCATCTTCAGGTTGAGCTGATTCGGCCACCATTGACGGTTGGAGAAGCTGCCGGCGGACATTGGCTTGGCCGCGCCGTGCATCACGGGACAACGCTGAACGGCATCGGACATCTCGGCGACTTTGGTGTCAGACATGATCGGGGTTCCTTGGTGCGAATCTCCAGATATCATACCGTTACCCACCTGCCTTCGCGATGCGTTGGTGATATCGTTTGGACACAGCCGATGCTTACACCGCATCGCCATTCATTATGGAAATTCACCAACTGCGCTACTTTCTCGCCGTCGCCGAGCGTGGCGGCATGCGCGAAGCCGCCCGGTCGGCCCACGTCACGCAACCCAGCCTGAGCAAGCAGATCAAAAAGCTCGAGAATGAGTTGGGCCAACGGCTCTTCGAGCGATCAAGCCTCGGGGCCGTGCTCACGCCCGCCGGCGAAGCGCTGCTGCCCAGGGCCCGGGCCATCCTGGCCGACGTCGATACGGTCGCGGACTCGGTGCGTTGCGAGGTCGGCCAGCGACCGCTCTCACTGGCCGCCGGCGCGATCCCGACCATGGCCCCGTTGCTGCCCAAGCTCGTGCGCGGCACCCGCGGTCGGTTCCGGCAACTGCCCATCCGCCTCCACGAAAATCTCACGCAGCACCTCGTGGCCGACGTCGCCGGTGGCACGCTCGACTTCGCCATCCTCAGCACACCCGTCCGGCACGACCGGCTGGAGATCGAGGTCATCGGCAACGAGCCGCTTCTGGTCGCGCTGCCCGCCGGACACCGCCTGGCTAAGCGAAAGCACGTGACGCTGCACCAACTCAAGAACGAGCCGGCCGTCGTGCTCGACGACGTGCATTGCCTCGGCCAGCAAATCTCCGACTACTGCACCAACCGCGACATCGGCTCGCATGTCATCTGCCGCAGCACGCAGATCTCCACGGTTATCGGCTTGGTTCGGCTCGGCTTCGGTCATGCGTTGGTGCCGGACATGTGTGCCGAGGGCGACGGTGTTCGCTTCGTTGAGATCGCCCGCGACAAGCCCCGCCGTGAGATCGCGCTCGCTTGGCCCAAGACGCGTCCCCGCTCGGCCGAAGCAACGTTCGCCGCCGATGTCCTGCGGCGTCTGTTCCAGTAAACGTACGTCGGCAAAACGTCGAGGCCCAGTTACACTTCATGACATGGCGTTGCTCAACTGGTTCGGTCGTGACACCTCCGCACCGTCCGACCGCATCCACGCCATCGGCCGCGAGTTGCTCGAACGAGCCCGCGCTCACGAATCATCCTTTCTTTCGGGCAAGTTCTGGAACGACAAGCTGATGGCCTGGTCGATGAAGGACCCGGCGTTCAAGACCCAGCTCTTCCGTTTCGTCGACGTCTTCCCCAACCTACGTAACAAGGACGCGGTGCATCGGCACCTGACCGATTATCTGAGCCAGCCGGGCGTAAAGCTGCCGCCGGGGCTCGGGCTTGGCATGGCGGCCGGCGGACTCGCGCAGGGCACGTTCGTCAAGACGGTCACCGGTCGGATCGAGCAGATGGCGTCGACGTTCATCGCCGGCACCGACGCGGCCGACGCGCTACCGAAACTCCGCAAGCTCTGGGATCGCAAGCTCGCGTTCAGCGTCGACCTGCTCGGCGAGGCGTGCATCTCCGATGCCGAAGCCGACGTGTATCAGCAACGTTACCTCGACCTGATCGAAGGCTTGCCCAGCGCGGTCGGCGATTGGCCCGATCAGCCGCTGCTCGAACGCGATCACCTCGGCACGATCCCGCGGGTCAATGTCAGCGTCAAGGCGTCGAGCCTCGTCGCAAAGCTCGACCCGATCGACTTCGACGGCTGCATCGACCGGTGCATGGAGCGGCTGGTTCCCGTGCTCGAATCGGCGAGCCGGCGTGGGGTGTTCGTCAACTTCGACATGGAGAGCCACGCGACCAAGGACCTGACGATCGCCCTGTTTCAACGATGCTGCGAGGCGGTCGACTTCGAGGCCGGCATCGCGCTGCAGGCCTATCTGCGCAGCGGTGACGATGACGCGGCGAAGCTCATCGACTGGACCAAGAGGATCGGCCGACAAATCACCGTGCGTCTGGTCAAGGGCGCATACTGGGACTACGAAACGATCCACGCCCAACAGATGGGTTGGCCGATCCCGGTGTGGTCGGAGAAGCCGGACACCGACGCGTGCTTTGAGCGGATGAGTGTCGCCTTGCTCGACGCAACACCGCGCGGCAGTGAGGGCGGAATCAGGCTCGCGCTCGGCAGCCACAACGTCCGCTCCATCGCGGCGGCGCTAGCCAAACTCGAAACAGTCGACCTGCCGAGCGAGGCGATCGAGTTGCAGATGCTCCACGGCATGGCCGACAGCCTGAAAGCCGCCGCCGTCGAGCGCGGCTTGCGGGTGAGAGAGTATGTCCCGGTCGGCGAACTGATCCCCGGCATGGCATATCTGGTTCGACGGCTGTTGGAGAACACGAGCAACGAGAGTTGGCTTCTCGCGAGCAACGCGAAAGGCGCCGATATCGACGCCCTGCTCGCCGCACCGGAAGCCTCGCGGTCCGGCAAGACGCCCGAGCAAGTCGGTTTCACCAACGAGCCGCCCCGTGACTTCGCCGACGAGCGACAACGCGAGGCTTTCGCTCAAGCCGCCAACCGGACAGACTCCCCAAGTCCGCCGACGAACGTTCGCGAGGTCGACGAGATCGTCGGCACCGCCGCCCGATCCTCCGCCGATTGGCGCGAGTGTCCCGTGGCGGAGCGGGCAAAGTGCCTCCACGAAGCAGCTGCGACGATGCGTCAGCGCCGCGACCAACTCGCCGCCGCGATCATCGCCGAGAATCACAAGGGTTGGCACGACGCCGACGCGGAAGTCTGCGAGGCGATCGACTTCTGCGAATTCTACGCGGCGGAAGCCACCGCCCTGTTCAAGCGAGAGCGCCTACCGAGCTTCACCGGGGAGATCAACGAGCTGACCCACGAGCCGCGCGGCTTCGTCGCCGTCATCAGCCCGTGGAACTTTCCGCTCGCGATCACCTGCGGCATGACGGTGGCCGCGCTGGTCACCGGCAACACGGTCATCGTCAAACCCGCCGAGCAAACACCATGCATCGCGGCGGTGATGTGCGAGCTGCTTTGGGAGGCGGGTGTGCCGCGTGACGTGTTGCACCTTGCCCCCGGCGCTGGCGAAACCGTGGGTGCCGCCCTCGCCCGACACCCACGGGTGGACATGGTCGCGTTCACCGGCAGTGCCGAGGTCGGCCGCGACATCCTCCGCGCCGCCGTCGAGCACCCGCCGGCCGGTGCGCTGGCCCGTCACGTCGTCTGCGAGACCGGCGGGAAGAACGCGCTGATCGTCGACGCCTCGGCCGATCTCGACGAAGCCGTTGTCGGCGTCCGCGATTCGGCGTTCGGCTTTCAGGGGCAAAAGTGCAGCGCGTGCAGCCGGGCGATCGTCGTGGGGGATGCGTACGAGCCATTCCTCGAACGGCTCATCGAATCAACCCGGTCACTCATCGTCGGCGACCCACGTGATCCCGGCACCGACGTAGGCCCGATGATCGACACCGACGCCGCCGCCAAGGCACGGCGCTACATCAACCTCGGCCGTGATCACTGCGCGCTTGCCATCGACACCGATGGTGACAACGTCGTCGGCCCACACATCTTCACCGACCTTCCCGCCGATCATCCGATCCTCACCGACGAGATATTCGGTCCGGTGCTCGCGGTGATCCGTGTCGACGACTTCGACCACGCCTTGCGACTCGCGTTGGACGTGCCCTATCGCCTCACCGGCGGCGTGTTCAGCCGAACGCCCGAGCATCTCACCGTCGCCGCCGAGCGCTTCGCCGTCGGCAATCTCTATCTCAATCGCGGCATCACCGGCGCACTCGTCGCCCGCCAACCTTTCGGCGGCTTCGGCAGCAGCGGGCTCGGCACCAAGGCCGGTGGCCGCGATTATCTCAAGCAGTTCGTCGTGCCGCGCGTCACGACCGAAAACGCCATGCGTCGCGGGTTCGCGCCGGACTGATCGGGCCATACGCTCCGCACCGTGAACACCAACGCATCCGAGCCCGCGATTCACGCAACCCGCGACGATGGCAAAGCGTTTCCGCGACTGACCGACGATCAGGTCGCCCGCGCCGCCAGGTTCGGCGAGGTCGAAACGCTCCCGAGCGGCACCGTCATCTTCCAGCGTGGCGAAACGAAGGTCGACTTCTTCATCGTGCTACGCGGCCGGGTCGAGATCTACGACGATGGCGTCTGCGATGAAGACGGCACGCCGACGGTGATCCACGTGCATCGCGAGCACGGTTTCACCGGCGAACTCGACCTGTTCAGCGGTCGCAAGATTCTCGTGAGCGGCCGGCTCGCGACCGACGACGGCCAACCGGGCCAAGTGCTACGCGTGCCACGGCAGGTGTTCGCCCGGCTCATGTCCGCCGAGCCCGACGTGGGCGACGTGGTGCTGCGGGCGTTCATCCTGCGTCGGCTAGGCCTGATCGACAACGCACAGGGCGGCGTGTTGCTCATCGGATTACGCGGTGCCGGCGAAACGCTGCGGCTCGAGCGTTTTCTTCGCCGTAACGGCTATCCGCTACGCGTCCTCCACATCGATGACGCGGACACCAAGGCCGAGGCCAACGAGGTGCTGGCCGAGCGCGACATGACCGACGCGGCGTTGCCGGTCCTCGTCTGCTCCGAGACGCACACCCTCTCGCGTCCGAGCATCGCGCAGGTCGGCGAATGCCTCGGCCTGACCGAATCGCCCGAGCCGGGGTTGACGTACGACGTCGCGGTTGTCGGCGCGGGTCCGGCCGGACTGGCCGCGTCGGTGTACGCCGCGAGCGAAGGTTTGCGAACGCTCGTGATTGAGGGTGAAGCACCCGGCGGGCAGGCGGGAACGAGCAGCCGGATCGAGAACTACCTCGGCTTTCCCACCGGCGTGAGCGGGTGGGAACTGGCCGCGCGTGCGGAACACCAAGCCCAGAAGTTCGGCGCGACGCTGCTCGTCCCGCGGCGGGCCGAGCGCTTGGAACGATCCGACGCCGGCGGCTACCTGTTGCACCTCGACCGAGGGGCACCGGTCCGGGCACGCACCATCGTCATCGCTTGCGGGGCACGCTGGCGGACACTGGATCTGCAAGACTACGAGAAGTTCGAGAACAACGGCATTCACTACGCGGCGACCGCCATCGAGGCCGACGCGTGTCGTGACAAGAAGGTCGTCGTGATCGGCGGCGGCAACTCCGCCGGCCAAGCCGCCGTGTTCCTGTCGGGACGGGCGAGCTGCGTTCACATGCTCGTCCGCCGCGAGGGACTCGCCGCGTCCATGAGTGACTACCTCGTCCAGCGCATCGAAGCATCCGACAAAATCAACCTGCTTTGCAACACGCGGGTCACCGGGCTCGAGGGCGACGACCGGCTCGAACGCATCACCTGGCAAACCGGCGACGACACACCAACCACCCACGACATCCAACACCTCTTTCCGATGATCGGGGCCATGCCCAACAGCGACTGGCTCGACGGCGTCATCGAGCGGGACGACCGCGGCTTCATCAAGACCGGCTCGGCCATCACATCACCCACCGGTAACCGGCCGCCACACGCACTCGAAACAAGCCTGCCCGGCGTGTTCGCCGTCGGAGACATCCGCGACGCCTCCGTTAAGCGGGTTGCGTCCGCCGTTGGTGAAGGATCGGTTTGCATCCAGGACGTCCACAACGTCTTGGCCGAACAAGCGACGCACCGGTAAGAACCCGGCGTTACCATCGGCGGCTGCTCATGGAGACGCACGACCGGCCGCACATCGTTTTGATCGTTCTCGAGGACTCGGGCCTGCTGCTCGGATGCAGCGGCGATCCGGTCGCGCGGACGCCCAACCTCGACGCACTCGCGGCACGAGGCTGTCGTTGGATGAACCTGTTCTCCACCGCCCCCGTCTGCGCACCGGCGCGGTCGTCGCTGATCACCGGGCGATATCCGCAGCGCGTCGGAACGCACCACATGCGCTCGACGCTGCGGAAATCCCCGCCGTTGTTCACGCAGCGCTTGCGTGAGGCCGGGTACTTCGTCTCATGGCCGACCAAGACCGACTTCAATCTCGACCCTGCCACCGCTGACGGTGTGGCTTGGCGTGACGACGACCAACGCTGGGAACAGCGTCTTGCCACGGGCACGCTCAACGACCGGCCGACGTTTCTGTATATCAACTTCAACGGCACGCACGAGAGCGGGATGTGGTCGATGCCGGGGCCGGACGATCGGCCGGGACCGGCGGGTTGGACGGGAGACGGCCGGCCGCTCGTGCCCGACCCGCGCGACGTACCGGTGCCGCCGTACCTGCCCGACACGCCGGAGGTTCGTACCGACATCGCTCGCCACTACCGCAATCTCGAGTACGTCGACGCACAGGTCGGCGGCGTGCTCGAAGCTTTGGAAGCCAGCGGGCGGGCTGACTCGACGTGCGTGATGGTCATCGCCGATCACGGCCGAGGTCTTGCGCGGGAAAAGCGATGGTGCTACCCGGCGGGCCTGCGTGTCCCGATGATCACCGCCGGGCCCGGCATCGAAGCCGGCACGATTCGACACAAGCCGGTGTCCATGGTCGACATCCCCGCGACGATTCTCGACCTCGCGGGTGCCGGACCGATGGGCGACGGGCGCTCGGTGTTCGCCGGAGAGCCACGGACGTTGGCCTTCTTCGGACGTGACCGGATGGACGAGGCGTACGACTGCGTGCGCGGCTGCACCGACGGCCGTTGGTTCTACCTCCGCAACGACTTCCCCGACATCGCTCGTGGACAGCGCAACCAATACATGGAGTACATGGCCACGACGCAGGTCATGCGCCGCATGCTCGCCGAGGGGGCACTCGAGTCGCCGGCGGATGTGTGGTTCAGGCTGCGGACGGCCGAGGAGTTGTACGACCTCGACGCCGACCCGCACGCGGTCCGCAATCTCGCCGACGACCCGGCCCACACGGCCAAGCTCGCCGAGCTGTCAGCGGCGGTCGAAGGCTGGCGCGACGATACCGGCGACCTGGGCCGAGTCCCCGAGCGCGAGCTCGTCAGACGCGGCCTCGTCGACGACCGCCTGACCGAGTACGCCGAGAAGCTCGCTGCCCTGCCACCGGATAGACAACCGCCCGGACGCTGCGGGTTGATCGAACGACCCACGACCTAAACGCAAAAACCCCCGCGTTGTCGCGGGGGTCTTCATCGTCGCTTTCGCAGCGAGGCCGACGGGGATCGAACCCGCAACCTCCGGATCGACAGTCCGGTGCTCTAACCAATTGAGCTACGGCCCCTTTGACGGGGTCGTGACGTTATACCTGCTTGGCAATGAGTCAAGAACGCCGACCGATCTGCCGGCGAGAAATTTTCAGCCATCAGTTTCGCGCTAGCGCCACGAAGCAAAAGCCCGCGATCAGCAACGCCAAACCGATCGCCAAACACACCAACGCACACCCGCCCGAGACCAACCCCGCCGCCAGCGAACCGCCAACCGTTCGTCCTTCCGTCCGCGAACGCGCCCACAAAACCCCAACCACGGCGAGCGCCACCGGGACACTCACGATCAGTATCAAGGCAAACTCACTACCCATGTTGGCCGCACCGACCATCCATCGGCCCAGCACCACAAACCCGATCACGCTCGCGACCAAGCCACCGAAAAAGATGACGTTCGCCATCCAAGGATTGATCCCTAAATACCCCCGTCGCGGCGACGAATAGTCCGGCGTCAATGGCAAAATCGGCCCGATATCATTCGGGTCCGGCTCGACATCAATCGGCTCCACCCGCGTCGGCTCGTTGTCCTTTTCCGTCATCGCAGCACCGCCAGCGAGCGTGGATTTTCACCCCGTCGCTCCCCGCGCAGCTCGGCCAACCGCTGGGCCGCCCGGTCGCGGTACAGGAGGTTGAAGGTATCGAACGGGATGATCTTGCCGTCGGGCTGGGCGATGTGGACGCAGGTTTTCTTGACGCTGCGGATGTCCATGTCGTGGGCGTCCATGAACTTCATGATGATGACGCGGAAGACGTTTTCGTAGCCGATGTCGCCGGGAACGGCCGCGAGGGGCAGGCAGCAGAGCAATTGCTTGAGCGACGTCGCGCTGCCGGTCGGGCTCGCGGCGGTGGAGAAGAGTTTGAGCAGTTCGTCACGCAAACGCGGGTTCTTCTCGTAGATAATGGTCGAGCCTTCGTCCTGCAGAAGCGTTTGCGGGTCGATGAGGCCGGTCAGGGGTGTGACGCAACCGCCGACTTTGAGCGCATACGCCATCGCCAAACAGTCCGGGTGGCACGGCACCGGGATCACGTCATTCGGCTCGAACACGTCGGTCTGTTCAAGGATGCCGGTGCGGACATCCGCGAGGGTGAGGCGGTCTTTCGCATGGTCGAACTGCTCGGTCCGCCCGGCGTCCTGCACGGGTTGGAAACTCACGCCGCGCACGCATGGCTGTTGTAGCGCGAAGTCGATCGTCTTGCCGATCTCGTCGTCGTTGAGCCCACGCTTGAGTGTCGAGACAAGCGTTGTCGACACACCGGCGTCGTTGAGATTTTCCAAGGCGCGCATGCGTACATCGGCCAGATCCTGCCCGCGTAGCTCCCGCAACGCGTCGGGCTTGAACGAGTCCCACTGCAGGTAGATCTCGAAGCCCGGCATGTATTCGGCGAGGCGCTTGGCGAAGTCGGGTTTGCTCGCGATGAGCACGCCGTTGGAATTGACCATCAGGTGCTTGATGGGCCTGGCCTTCGCCGCATCGAGGATGTCCCAGAACCGCGGGTGGATCGTCGGCTCGCCGCCGCTGATTTGCACCACGTCCGGCTCACCCTCGTTCCGCACCACCGCATCCAGCATCCCCTCGATCACCTCAAGGCTCCGATGCGACTCGACCCGCTCCGGCCCGCTGTCGGCGTAGCAAATCGGACAACGCAGGTTGCACCCGTCGGTCACCTCGATCAGCGTCAGGCACGAGTGTTGTTCGTGATCCGGGCACAGGCCGCAGTCGTACGGACAGCCGTACTTGATCGGCGTGTTGAACTTCAACGGCATCTGCCCCGCCTTGATCGTCTGCCGCGACCGCTTCCAGTACTCGGCATCCGACGAGATCAACACCTTCTCAAACCCGTGTGTCGGACAACGCTTGTGCATGTAGATCCGCCCGTCCTGCTCCACCACCTTCGCCTCGACCCGAGTGAGGCACGTCGAGCAGAGCGCGATGGTGAGGTCGTGGAAGAGATACGGACGATCGGGCATGGCGGTGAACCGGCATCAAGTGTAGCGGTGCGGCGCAGCCGCCCGTGGGGCGGCTCACAGGCGGCTGCGGCGCGGCCGCAAAATGTTCCACAAAGCAATGGCCACGCCGAGCGCGCACGCCCATTGGATCGCGCTCAGGCCGACGTACACGCGCTCGGTCGGTTTGATGAACTCGGCGACGAAGCGCCAGCCGAGGTAGCCGATGATGAAGAGGCGGAAGTCAAGCGCGCCGTCGGTCGGCCTCCGGTTGCGTGGCAACAGGGCTGACAAGACAATCGCAATCACTGTCACCACGGCGATGTCGTAGAGCTGGGTTGGATGGCGTGTAATGCCGTCGCCAAAGTCGATGCCCCACGGCAAGGTCGTCGCGACGCCAAACGTGCGATCGTCGAGGCCGGTGAGGAAACAGCCGACGCGGCCGAGTGCGATACCGACACACAACGGCAGCGTCACCAGCCCGCCGGTGCTGCCGGGGATGTGCTGGAACTTTTTGATGATCTCCACGCCGGCCCACCCGCCGAGGATGCCGCCGACCACGGTCTTGCCGAGCAGACCTTCGAGCGTGCGCCACTCCGCGAAGTTGAGCATCTTCGCCCCGACCGCCGCCCCGAGGATCGCGCCCGCCAGCAGCCACAACGACTGCTCCACCGACAACGCCGGCCCGCCACCGCGTCGCTTGAGCAACAGATACAACTGAAACCCGAGCGAGTACGCTAGCACTTCGGACAACAGGTGCGGATGCACCTCGCCGACGATCGGCAACGGGATGTAAACCGGAAACGACACGCCGTCCGAGCGTAACCTATCGCCATGTCCCACGCCGACACGCTCACGATTGGCCTTGCCCAGATCGCCCCCGTCTGGCTCGACCGCACCGCGACGCTGGCGAAGGTCGTGCGGTCGCTCGACGAGGCGGGCCGCAGCAAGTGCGACCTCGTCGCCTTCGGCGAAGCCCTCGTGCCCGGCTATCCCGTCTGGCTCGACCGCACCGGCGGCGCGGTCTTCGACTCACCGCCGCAAAAACAACTGCACGCGCACTACATGGCCAACGCGATCGACATCGACGCCGGCGATCTCGACGACGTCCGGGCCGCGGCGAAACGCAACGCCACCGCCGTCTACCTCGGCCTCATCGAACGCCCCGCCGACCGCGGCGGCCACAGCCTCTACGCCTCGCTCGTCTACATCAACAAGGCCGGCGAGATCGGCTCGGTGCACCGAAAGCTCATGCCCACCTACGAGGAACGCCTCACCTGGTCCCCCGGCGACGGGCACGGGCTGCGCGTCCATCCGCTCGGCGCGTTCACCGTCGGCGGCTTGAACTGCTGGGAGAACTGGATGCCCCTGCCCCGCGCCGCGCTCTACGCGCTCGGCGAAGACCTGCACATCGCCGTCTGGCCCGGCTCGCAACGCAACACCCAGGACATCACCCGCTTCATCGCCCGCGAGTCGCGCAGCTATGTCGTCTCCGTCAGCGCGCTGCTTCGCCCCGACGACTTCCCCGACGACACGCCCAACCGCGCCGCAATCGTCGACGGCATGCCTGACCTCCTCCACGACGGCGGCTCATGCGTCGCGGGCCCGAACGGCGAGTTCGTCTTGGAGCCGCAGGTCGGCAACGAGAGCCTGTTCGTCGTCAACATCGACCACGCGAAGGTGCGCGAGGAACGCCAGAACTTCGACCCCGTCGGCCACTACAGCCGACCGGATGTGACGCAGTTGCACGTCAACCGTGAGCGGCAGACCACCGCACGCTTCAACGACTGACGACTCACGCCCCCTGCAAGCACACCGGCCGCAGCCAGCGGTCGATCGCGCGGTCGCCAACGGCGGTGAACCGGGCGTCGGTCGTCGCTGGGTACGGGCCGCCGTGGACCATCGCGGCGGTGACTTCCACGCCCGTCGGATAGCCGCCAAAGATCACCCGGCCCGCAAGCGTGGTCAGCAGGTGCAACAGGTCGTCGTCGGGTTCGCCATGGACGCTCGCGGTGAGTTGGCCACCGAGGTGGGCCGAGGCGATGCGGACATCGGCGAGATCGTCGTACTCGACCACGAGCGTGCCGGGGCCGAATACTTCGCGGTGCAGCACTTTGCTCTGCCCGAAGTGAGTGGCGGCGACGCGCAGCAACGCCGGCGTCGCGTTCGCCCCGCCCGACCCGGCGTCGTCCTCCGGCATGAGTAGTGCTTCGGTGCCGGGCACACTGGCAAGCTTCGCGGTGCCTTCGACGTACGACTTCCGCATCGACGCGTTGAGCATTGTCTGCGACCCGACCGCCGCGAGCTTGTCCTTTAACCCGCTCAGATCCGTCCCGCTCGGCACGAAAATCAGCCCCGGTTTCGTGCAGAACTGCCCCACGCCCAGCGTCACCGAACCGACCAAGCCATCGACAAACTCATCCGTGTAATGCCCTGGCAAGACGACGATCGGGTTCAAGCTGCTCATCTCCGCGAACGCGGGGATCGGCGTGGGTCGCGCGGCCGCGGCGTCGAAGATCGCGCGGCCGCCATTCTCGCTGCCAGTGAACCCGACGCCACGCACGTCCGCGTGCTTCACGATCCGCTCGCCCACCTCGACGCCACCGACGAGCAACGCGAAGACGCCCGCAGGCATGCCGGTCTCGGCGGCAGCATCGACGATTGCGCCGGCGACAAGCTCGCACACGCCGGGGTGACTCGGGTGCGTTTTGACGATGACCGGGCAACCGGCGGCGAGTGCGCTGGCGGTGTCCCCGCCCGCGACGCCGTAGGCCAGCGGAAAGTTCGCCGGCCCGAACACCGCCACCGGCCCGATGCCAACGTAACGCCGGGAAAGATTGCCCTGCTTGATCGGCGAGTTCCAATCATCGCGTTCGATCTGGTCGGCGAAGTTCCGCAGCTGTCCGCAGGTGCGTGCGCACTCGCCCTCGGCCCGTCCGCGCGGCAATGCCGTCTCGGCGGTGAATCGTTCGAGCAGTTCGTCGCCCAATGCTTCGATCTTGTCCGCGATCGCACGCAGGAACGGCGCACGCTCGGCCCGCTGGAACGCCGCAAACACGTCGGCCGCCGACATGCAGGCGCGATCCACATCGTCCGCCGTCGCATACACGAACGTGGTCGGCAGCGCGTCACCGGTCGCGGGGTTCGTCGCGGTGAACGTGTCGCCGCCGGCGCTGGTCGGCTGGCCTTCGATAATCGAGTGTCCGTGCATGGTTAACCTTTGCGACGTTGTTGGAGAAAGTCGAAGAGCTCGCCGGCGCCAAACGTCCACGGCGGGATCTTGTCGGTGTGGTTGACGGTGTTGACGAGCGTGCCGAGGCTTGGTGTGCTGATCTCGACGCGGTCGCCGAGCTTGTGCGTGAAGCCGCCGCCCGTGCCATCGCGATCGTCGGTCGGGGCGAACATCGTGCCGAGGAAAAGCATCATGCCGTCGGGGTACTGGTGGTGCGGCCCGAGCGCCGCGGCGACGAGGTCGGCGGGCTTGCGGCTGATCTCGGCCATACGGTTGCGGCCGCGCGTCTCGAAGCCATCAACGCCGGTGATGTGAAGTTCAACCTCACAAGCTTCGACATCGGCGAGCGTGAACGACTCATCGAACAATCGGATCATCGGCCCAATCGCACACGAGCCGTTCTGGTCCTTCGCCTCGCCCAGCAGCAGTGCGCTGCGCCCTTCGTAGTCGCGTAGGTTCACGTCGTTGCCAAGCGTCGCCCCACGTATCTCGCCGCGTCGGCTCACCGTGAGCACGACCTCCGGCTCCGGGTTGTTCCACGACGAGTCTGGCAGCACGCCGACCTCCGCACCGTAGCCGACCGACGCCATCGGCTGGGCCTTGGTGAACACCTCTGGGTCCGGGCCGATGCCGACTTCGAGGTACTGGCTCCAAACGCCGGCGGCGATGAACTTCTTCTTGAGCGCTTGCGTCTCCGGCGAGCCGGGGGCGACTTTGGATAGGTCGTCGCCAAGCGCTTCGGTGATCATGCCGCGGACCTGCTGGGCGACGGCGGGGTCGCCCTTGGCTTTCTCTTCGACAACGCGTTCGAGCAGCGAGCGGATGAACGTGACGCCGCAAGCCTTGGTCGCGAGCAAGTCGTTGGGAGCGAGCAGGTGCGGGTGATGAAGCCGGGGCGCAGCCCCGGGTACCCGGGGCTGCGCCCCGGCTTCGGAGTTCCTGAGAATCTCCCGCACCTCTCCAGCGACCGGTCCATCGACTTCGTAGACGCGCAGCGGGTCGGCGTCGTTGATCAAACGCGACATCGTTGGAAACGTGTCGGTGACGTCGATCAGATCGTCACCGCGGCGGACGACAATCAGCGGCCCCTCGCCGTTCCACACGCGGCCGACCAGCGTTCCGTCCTCGGGCAGTGCGTTCATGACCGGAGCTTATCGACAATCGAGTCGACGTCGTAGACGCAACCGCCCCACGTACCGCCGCCGACTTGTTGCAGTGCGGCCCACAGCCGCGTGTCATCGGGGATGTTCACGTCGGCGCGCAAGTCCGGGTGCGGCTCGCGGTGCACGACCGACGCGTCAACGGCGTCCACGCTGCCGGTGAGGTTCTTCGTGTCGATTTCGATGCGGACGCGGTCGCCGTCGCGCAGTCGTCCGACCGGCCCGCCAGCGAGTGCTTCGGGGCCGACGTGGCCGATGCACGCGCCAGTGCTCACGCCGCTGAACCGCGCGTCAGTAATCAGCGCGACGTGCTTGCCGAAGGAGACGTGCTTTAGCGCGCCCGTGACTTGATAGCACTCTTCCATGCCGCAGCCGATGGGCCCGCGGCCGATGAGCGCGATGACATCGCCCGCGACGACGCCGCCGTTCTTGATCGCGGCGATCGCGGCGGGCTCGGTGGTGAAGACCTTCGCCGGTCCCTCGTGGCGGTAGACGCCGTCGTCGTCGATGACGCTCGGGTCGATCGCAGTGGACTTCACGACGGCGCCGTCGGGGCAGAGATTGCCGCGCGGGAAGCAGACTGTGGGCGTGAGGCCGCGTTGCTTCGCCCGGGCCGGCAGCAGGATCACGTCGTCGGGATCGACGCGGTCACGTTGATGCAGTTGATCGCGAAGCCTCTTGCGGCGTTCGCTGCGTTGCCAGCCGTCAATGACTTCGTCCAACGTCCGACCCGTCGCGGTCGGCACGTCGAGTTCCAGCAAGCCCAGTTCGCGCAGATACACAAGCACCTCCGGCACGCCGCCGGCGAGGAAGACACGGACGGTCGGATGGCCGATCGGCCCGTTCGGCAACGCATCGACCAAGCGCGGCGTGCGGCGATTCACGTTGGTCCAGTCGTCGACGCTCGGTCGGGCCAGCTTCGCCGCGTGGGCGACGGCCGGGATGTGCAGCAACAAGTTCGTCGATCCGCCGAACGCGGCGTGGACGGTCATCGCGTTTCGCACGGCGGCGTCGCTCAGCACGTCGCGCATCGCCACGCCCTTGCGAGTCATCCGCAGCACGGCCGAGGCGGAGCGGCGGGCGACGTCACGCCAGATCGGTTGGCCGCTCGGGGCGAGCGCACTGTGCGGGACGGCCATGCCCAGCGCTTCGGCGACGACCTGCGCGGTGGCCGCAGTGCCGAGAAACTGGCAGCCACCGCCGGGCGTCGCACACGCTCGGCAGCCGAGCTCGGCAGCCTCTTCGAGCGACAGCTCGCCGACGCTGTAGCGTGCGCCGATGGTCTGTACCTTGCCCGCGTCTTCGCCGACCGCCGGCGGTAGCGTCACGCCGCCGGGGACGATCACGCCGGGCAGGTCGCCGCAGCCAGCCAGCGCGATCATCATCGCCGGCAGACCCTTGTCGCAGGTCGCGACACCGACGACGCCCTTGCGCGTCGGCAGTGATCGAATCAACCGACGCAGGACCATCGCCGCGTCGTTGCGATACGGCAGGCTGTCGAACATGCCGACGGTGCCTTGGGTTCGCCCGTCGCAAGGGTCGGAGACGAAGCCGGCGAACGGCGTCCCGCCGGCGCTGCGGACGACGTCGGCGGCTTCGTGCATGAGCAGGCCGACCTCCCAGTGGCCGGTGTGATAGCCGAGCGCGATCGGCTTGCCGTCGGGCGCGCGGATGCCGCCTTGGGTGCTGAGCAAAAGCACCTCGGGCCCGAGCATCGCGTCGGGGCTCCAGCCCATGCCGGCGTTCTGCGAGAGGCCGAACAGGTCACCGCTCGGGCGCTGGCGGAGCATCTCGTCGGTCAGCGGCAGGCTGCCGGTCGGGCCGGGCGCGGTGGTCGGCACGTCGAAGTCGGCGGGGCCGAAAAGCGGATCATCGGTTGGCATGGCCGAAGCCTACCAGCTTGCCCACGGCCGCACCCGCGCGGCGTGCTTCGAGCTTCGCGCGCCAGGCGACATGCTCCGTCTTGCTTTGAAAACTGCTCGCACTCAGCTCGCGCAGGTACCGGCCGCGCAGAGGGTGACGCAGGATCGGCCACCACGGCTTGGGGCCGGTGAAGTGCAGGATCTTCGCATCGTCAACCAGCATCGGGCGCTGTCGCACTTCGGCGGCGACGTCGGTGTCCTTGAACTTCTCGGGCCGCATGATCGGAAACAGCTGCACGTTCCACGCCAGATCGAGCCGGTGCCAGTCGCCGGCGCAAACGCAGTTCATCGCGTCCTGCTCGAGCAAGCGCACGGGATATTCGTCGAGGAATGCGACGGTCTGCTCGGCGATCTTGCGTTCGCGCCAAGCCGCAAGGTCGAGCAGTTGCACGCCGCCGTTGAAGTACGGGCCGTCGCCGTCGACGCCGTAGTCGGCCCAGCTGGTCAGGTCGTTGAACGCGAGGCGGACGGTCGAGAACACGAAGTCCGGCACCGCCGCGAGGGACTTGCCGCCCAGATCCGTGTCCCACAGCTCCGCGAGATCGCCGGCGACGAGGATGTCGCAGTCGAGGTAGATCGCGCGGTCGGCGGCGGGCAAAAGGCGCGGCAACAGCAAGCGCCAATACACCGTTTCGTTCAGGTGCGACGTGGTCGGCAGGTCAGCACCCCCGCCGCCGCGCAGGTCGGCCAGATGATCGGCGAGGCGCAAGGTGTGCCATTGCACAACGGCATCGGGCGCGGCACGCTCGATGCGTGCTTGCGTGTCGGGCGGGATGTCGTTGTGGAGGATGTGAACGCAAAGCCGCCGACCATCGGCAAGATGATCGGCGGCGGAGCTGAGTGCGACCGCGAGCGGCAGTGCGAACGCGGCATCGACGCAAAAGACAACGACGATGTCACGGGGGTCAGTCATGCATGTCGGCGACGAAACAGGCCAAGACCTGCAGCGCCGAGCAGACCGAGTGTGCCCGGTTCAGGGATCAACGGCAAGACCGAAGCGTAAGTGCTGCCGATGCGAATCTCGTCGACGAGCAGTTGGCTGTCGCCGGTGCCGCCTTGGAAGATCGCGAACTCCACGCGATCGAACGACAGGAAGTCGGTCGATGCGATGAACGCATCGCTCACATTCTCCGGTGCCGCCGGATCAGGGTCGACGTAGGCGCTCACGACCGCGTCGTTGTTGATGAGCTCGAACCGCAGCACATAGAGATGCGTCTCGGTGCCGGACGTGGGCAGCGCGACCGAGGACAGTGGATCGTTCTTGAGGCGGAGCTGAAACTCCCCGCCTTCGTTGGCGACCTGGAGCACGCGGTTGGAATCGTTGTTGCCGCCGTCGAACAGCTCGAAGCCGTAGTAGGCCTGGTCGTTGGTCGTCTGCATCAGGAAGCTGATGTAGAGATCGCCGGCGGGTGCAGGCCCTTCGGGTGCGACGAGGTCGGGCAGAGCGAACTGGAGTTGGCGGTTGAGGCGACCTTCATCGATCTCGGCTCCGGCATTGCCGTTGGTCAAAAGCGTCCCGGTCGGTTCGGCGAGCGACCCTTCGACGACCACGCCCTCCGAGCCGACGGCGTTGAACCACGGACCTACAAAACCCGCCCCGCCGTTGCTTTCGTCGACGGCGGTACCGGGCGTGTAATCAAACCCTTCATAGGCGAATGACGGAAGTACATCGGCGACGGCGGCCGTGCCGGCGGCGAAAGTCGCCAACCATGCGGTCACGAAGGTTGTCTTACTCACGGCGAATATCTTCACGGACAGATGAAACAAAGTGGGTCTCGGAACAGAAGCGTTCGCCACCTTCGGCCTGGACCGGCGTGCGAGAGCACGGCCGATGGCCAGGCCGAAGATGGCGATTGGTGGGCTTAGCGGCGGCGACGCATGAGCCCGAGGCCGGCCATGGCGAGGAGGCCGAGCGAGGCCGGCTCGGGGAACGGCGTCACGTCATCGAACGAATCACCGATGCGAAGCTCATCGACGAGCAGCGACTCCTCACGTGGGCCTTGGAACATCGCGAAGGCGACGCGGTCGTAGCTGATATCACCGAGCACCGAAGCGTCGGCCACGGCCGGCTCCGGCTGGCTCGGATCGGGATCAACGTAGACGGTGATGTTGTCAAGCGCGTCGGAGAAGTCGAGCCGCAAGACGTACAGATGCGTGTCGGTACCGGGCGACGGAAGCGGTGCCGAGAGCGCGTCGTCGTTGTTGAGTCGGACCTGGAAGACCCCGCCCTCGTTGGCGATCTGCACGGTTCGGTTCGAATCGTTGTTGCCACCGTCGAACAACTCGAAGCCGTAGTAGGCTTCGTCGTTGGTGGTCTGCATCAAGAAGCTGAGGAAGATCGTTTGCTCAAAAGGACCGTCGCCACCGGCGCTCGGCTGGGGCTCGTCAACGAGTCGGTACACCCGGCCCTCGTCGATCTCGGAGCCGGTGTTACCCTCGGTCAGGAGCAAGCCCGTCGGATCGACGAGCGAGCCCTCGATAATCTCGCCCTGTGAGCCGAGGACGTTGAACCAGGGGCCGTCGAAGCCAAAGCCGCCATCGTTGCCGACGACTGTGTCGCCGACGGCGTAGTCGAAAGGTTCGTAAGCAGGCACGGCCACGGCGGCCGCAGTGACGCTGGCCGTGACCGCGAACGCGGTGAGGTAGTTGAAATGTGTGCGCATGGAATCTCCGCTTCCCAAGATGACGTTCAGTTGGTGTGGACCAAAGAGCCGGCAGACCCGCCGTGCTGTCCGTCACAATCGTAACGACATCCCGCCGATCGGCCAAACAGTTATTTGGGGGAAATGTGTCACGCATGAACGGAAAACGGCCGGCAACTCGCGTTGCCGGCCGTGCTTATCGACTTGTCCGGTCACCGCCGGTTGTCACTCGGGCAGCACCTCGTTGCCGTCGTCATCGACATTACCCTCCCAAACGAACTGACCGATATCACCCCACCGCTGCGCCCCGCCGACGAAGTCGTCGATGCGGTTGAAGCGGATGATCGGCTGGGCCTCGTCACCGTAGAACTCGGCCGGGGCGACGTGCAGGGCAAACATCGAGCCGTAGATCCAGTTGCCCTCGACGACCCAGCCGGTGTTGATGCCGTTGATGACCGCGGTGTTCTGACCACCCTGGAAGTGGTTGCCACGGACGTGGACATTAAAGGCTGACGGGTACGCCTGGATGGCGTCGGTGTGGCTGCCCGAAAGGTTGTGGACCCAGTTGTTTTCGATGAGGTACGGGCCTTCGCCGAAGACGCGGAAGCCGTCGTTGCCAGCGAAGATGTTGAGCCGGCGTGCGGTGTAGGCCGAGCCGGTGACACCGGTGGACCCTTCGCCGCGGCCGACGAGTTCGCCGTCCTCGAGGGTGACGTTGTTGGTGTCGGCGTAGATGCGGATGTTGCCGTATTTCCCGCCCTCGACCTTGAAGTTGCGGAGCACGACCGTGTCGCCGGGACCGAAGTTGTCGTTGTCTGCGGAGATGATGATCGCGAACGACGCATCGCCACCGATGACGTGAATGTTCTCGTAGACGCCGGGCCGGTCGATGATGAGTTGACCGTTGTGAACGACGAGCGCATCGACGTCGGTCGGGCCGGTGTTGTTCGGACCGGGACGGGACGGATCGTTGACCGCGGGGGCGGCGGTGATTTCGCCGTCGGTCGGGTCACCGTCGTTGGTGCCGGGACCCGTGGTCGGATCGGCCGGCGGCACGGTGTCCGGCATCGCGGTCGGCGTGTCCTGCTCGTCGATCTCGATCATCACCGTTACGGTCACCGATGCACCGCGAGAACCATCAGCGTAAAGCAGCGATGCGGTGACCTCGTAACTGCCGGCCGGCATGTCCCAAGGCCGCAGGTCGCCACCGGTGTCTCCGCCCAATGCATACGGCGCGGCGCGTTCGATCCGAACATCGACGCCGTTGACGCTGAAGACCACGCCTTCGATGTCGTCGGCGTTCTCCGGCGTCGCGACCACGGTGACACCGTCGTCGAGTTCGATGACTTCGGCCGAGATGCCGGCGACCGCCGGGGCTGGAGCGGGCGCGGGAGCCGGAGGACCTGCGGGCGGCGGGGTCGGCGGCAACGGTGCCGGCGGCTGAACGGCTTGGGCGACAACCGCGAACGCCATCTTGTGTGTCGCCACGACGGCACTGCCGTCATAAACGTTCAACGTCAACTGATAGTCGCCCGGCTCGAGAGTCGCCCCGTAAAAGTCGCCGTTGCGATCCCCGAAGAGCGCATACGGCGCCACTTGCTCGAACCGCCGATAGTCGTTGTCGCCATCGAGATGATCGAGTACGAGTTCAACGCCGGTCGCGTTGGCGACGTTCGTGTAGATGTTGAGCGAGTCGGTGTTGAGCGTGCTCAGGTCGATGACCGAGCCGTCGGCGAGCTGGTAGATGTCCTGGTTGGTTCTCGCATCGACGAGGTACAGTTCGACATCGAGGCCGGTGCCATCGTCGGACATGCCGGTAACGACCGACACCGTGGCCGGCGTGCTGGTGTTGCCCTGGCCATCGGATGCGGTGACGACATAGACGTAGGCCGACGCCGGCTGCACCGCCGCATCGAGCCATTGGGTCGTGTTGGCGTCCAGCGCTGCCACCTGTGTGAAGGTGACGCCGTTGTCGGTCGAACGCAAGACATTTATCCGTTCGAGATCCTCGAACGCATCACCTTCCGGAAGGCTCCAGTTCAAGACGACACCATCGGCGTTGGGTTGGGCCGTGAGGTTTTGGACCGGCGCGACGGTGGTGGTTTCGACGAACGTGACGGGGATCTCGACGCGTTGGCCGTTGACATCGCCGCCGTACATGGTGACGCCGATGCGGAGGGTGCCGAGCGACGGCGTCCAGTTGTAGTAGTCGCCGTTGCGATCACCGGCCAGGGCGAACGGCTCGACTTTTTCGAATCGCGTCGGCTCACCGTCGATGTCGAAGAGCACACCCTCGACGCCATCGGGGACGTCGGCGCGGATGTTGAAGTTGTCGGTGTCGAACGCCGCGAGGTCGATGTCCTGCCCCGCCGCGACGGTGACCACGTCTTGGTCGGTGTCGGCATTGACGAGGGTCAGCGTCACGACATCAGCGGTGTTGGCCGAGAGCATCTGCCGACGCTCGAGGTTTTCCAACACCGGCTGAGCGGCGAAAGCGAGACGGGGATCGGTGCGATCGAGAAGCGCCGGCTTTGAAGATGCCGACGTCATGGGGTGGAGACGGAACTGCTGCATGGTCAAACTCACGAAGATCGGGTTGGCGACGACCGACATTGCGTCGATGTCGACGCGGACATACGCCGCGCGGCCTCGGTCCAGTTGTGCACGTCGTGCTCACACACCGACGTGTTGCCCACGGAGATTGGTGATGCCCGACGCGACCTGGGATCGACTGGCGGACACCGGCGGTGCCGGGCGGACGCGGTCGGGAACTGCCTGACCGTGCCTGCTGGCTGCGGGTGCCTCTGGTGGCACCCGGCGGAGTGGGGCCACGCTAGGCCCGATCCACTGCCGCCTCCCCAACCTCTGATTCGGCTTTCGTGAAAGCCAGATTGAGCGCTTTGGCTGGTGTTGGTAAATCTTGCGTTCTGGGCCATTTGGGCGGGTTGTCCGCGAGGAATCCGCCGACAACTGACCCAAACAGGCCGACGAAACTTGGCAAAGTCGCGTATATCGGACTTCGACATTTCAGAGCGATTTGCACATTTCGACTCAAAGAGCGCATCAAAAAAGCACCACCGAGTCCGGTCGGACTCGGCGGTGCCGTTCGTGAAACCAGCGGGTTAAAGCTACCCGGCGAAGATGCGGGACGCGATCGAACTTCTGCCGCCGGACCTGCCCGCGAACAGACTTTCGGGGTCGTCGATGTTCCGCAGGCTGTTGCCCGAAACGGTGATCGTGAGGTACTCGACGGCGTCGGAGAAGCTCCGGCCGCTTTGCTCGCCGCCACCGATGACGTAGATCCGACCGCCGGCCACGATCGGCGACATGCCGTGGCGTGGGGTGATCATCGACGGGCCGGTGGTCCACGTGTCGGTGAGCGTGTCGTAGATGTCGACACGGTCGTAGACGTTGTCGGACGTCGCCCCGCCGCCGGTCTGGGTCTCGCCGCCGATGACGTAGAACTTCCCGCCGATGAACGGTGCCGAGACGATGCCACCGCGCGCCTGGGGCAACGCCGCCGGGCCGCCGGGATTGCTGCTGGTGATCCAGGTGTCGGTCGCCGGGTCGTAGATCTGCACGGTGTCGAAGCCGTTGGAAACCGCATCGCCGCCGGAGCGCCCGCCGAAGACGAAAAGGCTGCTGCCGTTGGTCCCGGTGGCGGCGGAGTCCGCGGCCAACGGCATCTCGGCCAGCCCCGTCGTCCAGACATGCGTGACCGGATCGAACACGCTGACCAGACCGTGCGTCTGCACCCCGCTGCCGAAGCCGACGTTGGTCAGACCGCCGGCGACGTAGAGCTTGCCGCCGATGACCGCGGTGTTGGCCGCGAAGCTGCCGTAGGGCATCGCGGTGTCGAGGCTCCACGTATTGGTCGCCGGGTCGAAGACTTGCACGTAGTCGAGCGCTTCCTTGTTCGACGAAGGCCCGACGACGCCGCCGATGACGTAGAGCTTGCCGTCGATGGCGTGGGCGATCTGGTCCTTGGCCGGGTGTGGCCGGGCCGGCAGTGAGGTCCACGCACCGGTGTTGGTGTCGAGCGCGAAGGTCGTCGCATCACCGTCGCCGACGACGTAGATGGTGTCGCCGATGACCGCGTTGCCGACTTCGCCCAGCGCGGCCGGCAGGTCGTTCTCGACCGTCCAGAACGCGACACCGACGCCAGAGATCGACACCGACAACGAACCCGCCGACGTCGTCACCGTCAGCGAACCGCTGGCGTCACCGATGTCGTCGGGCGCGAAGGTCACGTCGACAGTCACCGACTCCCCGGCGCTGAGCGTCAACGAACCACCGATGGCCAGCACGTCGAAGTTGGTGCTGTAGCCGTTGGCGTCGGTGAAGAGGTCCGTGATCGTGATCGGGTCCGCGCCGGGACCGCCGGTGTGGGTCAGCGTGAGTTGCTGCGTCGACGAGCTGCCGATGTCGGTCGGGCCGAAGTTCAACAGCGACACGTCGGCCGCCAACTCTCCGCTGCCCGAGCCTTGGGTTGCATGGCCGAGGTGCGTTGCGGGGATGATCGTCTTCGGTTGGCCCGGGCCTTCGAACGAGAGCATCATCACCGAGCCGCCGAAGTTCTGGTAGTACTCGAGCCGCAGCTCGTGCCAGCCGGCGTCAAGGTTGATCGTCGCGACGTCGTAGGTGCCGGGATGGTTGGTCCAGTTATCGATGATCAGCTGGCCATCGATCCAGAGCCGCACGCCGTCGTCGGAGAACGTCTCGAACTCCCACGCGCCGGGCTGGTCGATGAGCACCGCGCCTTCCCAGCGGACCGAGTACTGCTTATCCGGCAAGACGCTGGTGTCGGGCGGGTGGAGGTTCCAGCCGATGAAGTCGATCGTCGGATCGATGCGTGTCTCGACCAGTTCGGTGAGGAAGCGCGTGTTGTAATACGAGCCGACCAGGCCGGGAGCGTAGTTGGTGCTGATCGCGGGCAGTTCGACGTCGAGCAGACCGCCGTTGCCGTCGTGGGTGACACGCAGCGTGGCGGCCGGCGTCTCGTCGGTGGTAGGCGTGAACGTCACCGGAATCGCCACACTCTGCCCGGCTTCGAGCACGAACGGCGCAGCGATGCCGAGGCTGTACGCCGAAGCGCCGACACCAAGGAGGTCAAGCGCCGACACGGTGATCGCCGGATCGCCCGGCCCGCCGAGGTTGGCCAGGATCACGTTCTGCGTCGACGAGCTGCCGGGCGCGACGTTGGTGAAGTCCGGCTCCGACTCCAACGCCAGCACCGACGGCTGAACCGGCAACACGTCGATGAAGTCATATGTCACCGGGAATGCCGGCGCTGCGGTGGCTTGCCCCGCGCCGCGGGTCGTCGAGATCACGCCGACCGCCAGACCCGCCGGGCCGGCGAACCAGCTCGTCGGGACGTTGGTCGTCGCAACCGTTTGCACCGCGCCGGTGATGCCGCTGATCGTTGCGGCGAAGGACAGGATCGCCGCACCGGTCGCGGCGTCCATGCGGATGTACAGGTCGATCGCCTGCACGTTCGTCCCCGCGCCCATCGGCAACGACACGCTGCCGAGCAACTGCGGCGAGCCGGCAATTTCGAGGTAAGCCCGCAGCTCCCCGCCGTTGTTGCCGGCGGTGACGATCGAGAGGTAGTTGTCCTGATCGCCGGTGCCGATCTGCATGCCGGCTTCCTGACCGGCTTGCGGCGTGATCCCGCTGAACGGATTCTGGATCTTCGTGTGGGCGTAGAAAGATCCGGTCGCGCTGGTGACGGCGGTGCCGAACTGCAGCGCCTGCTCCTGATCGTTGTTGCTCCCCCACGCGGTGCCGGCGGTGACGTTGTCGAAGGTCATCACCCCCGCCGCCCCGCCGGCGGTCATCTGATCCGGGAAGAACAAATCGCGGTAGTTGTCGAGGCCGTTGGTCATCAGCCCGGTCCAGCCGAGCTCGAGCAGACCGCCGGGGTTGTCCAGGCCTTCGTTCTCCCAGCCGTACCGGACCGGCAACGGCGTTGACGCACCGTCGTCCGGGTCGATCGCGAACGGATCATCCTCATCGGGAGTCGTGTCGTTATCGTCGTCGATGTCGTTGAGGTCGGACGTGAAGTCGCCGTCGAAGTCGGGCGGGATGTCGCCGGCGCTGAGCGGGTTGGTGCCGTTGTCGATTTCGTCGGCGTTGTTGTAGCCGTCGTTGTCTTCGTCGAGGTTCGGGTCGTACGCACCGGTGCCGCCGGTACCCGAGCCGTCGAAGTCGTTGGGCTCGAAGACGACGATCTGATCGTTGAGATATTCGGCGACCCAGATGGTGCCGGGGAACTCGCCGGACACGCCTTGCGTGGTGACGTCCAACGGCACGATGCCGACGTTCTGGAACAGCGGCGCTGGCGTGCCATCGAGCTGGCCGTCGGGACTCAGCGGGATGTGCCAGACCGTGTTGTCGAACGCGACGGCCAACAGGTCGCCGTCGAGCGCGCCACCGAAGTTGTTGCCGGTGTACTCGGTCAGGCCGTTGGTGCTCGCGGGGTTCTCCCAGAGCGAGCCGTTCTGGCCGGACGGGAGGAAGTGTCCCTCGACCGGATTCTCGAAACCGGCCGGCACCGGCGACTGCGGGTTGCTGTCGTTGAAGGTGTTGGCGCGGTTGGCGCGGGTCGGGTTGGCGTGGCCGCCGTAGTAGCCCTCGCCGGTGATCAGGTGCAAACCGTCCTGCCAGGTCTGGCCGGGTTCGGACTGAGCGTTGGTCGCGTCGCCGGCGGTGGCGGCGGTGGTGATGTTGCCGTTGGAGTCCAGCGGCGCCGCACCCCAGTCGGCGTTCGCACCGTTGTCGACGACGTACAGGTTGCCGTTGCGGGTCAGCACCAAGTCGTACGGGTTGCGGAAGCCGGGGGCGTAGACCTGCACCGGGCCGCCGGGGACGATGACGGCTTGGTTCTTGCCTTCGTTGCCGCCGAACGGGTCGTGCTCGTCGTTGACGCCGGGGCGGTCTTCGTCGTCGAGCGTCGGCAGGTTGTACGTCGTCTCACCGATGGCGGTGAGGTCGATCCGCAGCACTGCGGCCGAAAGCGCGAACTCCGGCAGCAGTTCGAAGTTGGCCGACGGCGCGCCGGCGTTGGTGTTGCCGCCGTAGCCGATGTAGAGCGCGTTCTCGGCCTGGCTGAAGACGAGACCGTTGCCGGTGTGATTCTCCTTCGACCGCGGCAAGCCGTTGACGAGGTCGAGCTTGACCCACTCCGTGCCGGTCCAGGTCAGGCGTGAGAGCACGCCGGAGTTGGTGTCGATGTCGGTCAGCGACGCGCCGGGCCCACCGCCGATGCGCGGATCGGAGCTCACGACGTAGATCACCGGGTTGGCCTCGGTGCCGGTGACGACGATGCCGGTGACGAGACGGTTCTTGATGCTCGGGTTGAGCTCGCCGTCGTCGTTTCGGTTGGGCATGTCCTTCACGAGGTTGATGTCGTGAACGAGCGTGCTGGAGTAGTCGTTGGGCCCGTTGCGGGTGATGGAGTACGCCTTGATGTTGCCGCTCTGCTGGGCGACGTAGACGTTGCCGTCCGGGCCGAACTGCAGCGAGGTCGGCGCGTCGAGGTCGACCCCGGCGACGGTGCTCTTGCCGAAGCCGACGGGCACGATGTTCTCGACGACATTGACGGTGAGGTCGGCAAAGCTGGTGAGCTCGCCGTCGGTGGCGGTGAGGCGCAGCGTGTACAGGCCGACCTGGTCGAAGGTGACATCGGTGCCCGGGTCGGCCGGGTCGGAGAAGATGACATCGCCGGGGCCGCTGACCTTGGTCCAGGTGGACGTGAGCGCACCGTCGACGGGTCGGCCGTCGTCGCTGACACTTCCGCCGAGCGCGACCGGAACCGTGACCAGTGCGGCCGGCGCGGTCCCGGGGTTGACCGTCGGCGCTTCGTTCGGTGCCGACGCGTCGAAGCCCACGCCGCTGAGTGCGATGGTGTTGGTCGAGTCGCCGTCGTGCAGGACCGTGACCGTCCCCGCGACCGGCCCGTCGGCCAGCGGATTGAACGAAACGTTGATCGTCGTCGACGCCCCGGCCGGCAGCGTCACCGGCAGGATCGAGCCGGACGCGAACGCGGTGCTGCTGAACGAGAGCCCGTTGACGGTGATGTCCGGATCGCCGGCCTCGCCGAGGTTGGTCACGGTGAACGATGCCACGCCGGACTCACCGACATCGACCGTGCCGAAATCGAGCGCCGTCGGACTGACCGAAAGCTGGCCGGCCGTGTCGGCGCGGATGATCTCGATCGCCTTGATCGCGGGATTCTGGAAGACGTGGTCGAAGTCGATGTTCAGGATGCCGTCGCTGTCGACGTTGAACGTCTTAACCACGCCGGCGTTCGCACCGACCTCGGCGAAGATGTCGTAGTTGTCGAGCACAAGTTGGCCTTCGATCGACACGTCGAAGATGCGGCCGCCGACCGACGACTGGTTCGTGCTGATCTCCGCGAAGTAGAGCAACACGTCGTACTCGCCAGGCTCGACCGGGAAGCTCCACTGCATCTCCTCGCCGCTGCCCGGGTCCCAGCGTTCGCTGCGGAACAGCGCCTCGGGCGTCCCGGCGGGGATGCTCGGGTCGGACAGGTCGATCGGGTTGCCCTGGACGTAGTCGCTGCTGAACGCGGTGGAGAAGTTGGAGAACGGCGACGGGTCGGCATCGGTGTCGGGCTGCCAGTCGCCTCCCGCGGCTGCGATCAACGAGCCGCCGGCGTTGATGCGGTAGGTCGATGTGCCCGTCGGCGCGGCGACGCCGGTGCCGCTGAGCGAGACCGTGTCGGACAGGCCGCCGCGCTCGACGGTGAGCGTGGCGTTGGCCGCCGCGACGGTGGTCGGTGTGTAGGTGACGTTGATCGTGCGCGTCTCGCCCGAGAGCAGCGAGAACGGTGCGGCCGTGTCCAGCCCGAACAGCGCGGCACCCGGCCCCGTGGTCGGCAGCCCGGTGATCTGCAACGCCGACGCGCCATTGTTGGTTAGCGTCACCGGCAGCGACGCCGACTGTCCGACCTCCACATCGCCGAAGTCGAGATTGCTCGCACCCAGCACGAACGGATCGGACACGTCCGGCGTGCCGAGCACTTCCAACGCCATCACCATCGGCGTGCCCGCGACCAGGTCCCATTGCAGGTCCAATGACGCGTCAGTGACGACGACTTCGAACCGCTCGGCGACGAGCTTGAACCCACCGCCGGCCTCGACGAACGTGTCGTAGTCGTCGAGCCGAACCACGCCCTCGGCCGAGACGTCGAAGACACGCGCGCCCGGCGCGTTTTCCTGCTGGCCGATCTCCGCGAAGTACAGCACGACTTCGTAGGTGCCGGGCCCGGTCGGGAATGACCAGCGCATCGGCTCGCCGCCGAACTTGTCCCAGCGCTGCGACTGGCTCAAACCCTGGAACGTCGACGCAAGGTTGTCCGGCACCGACGGGTGCGTCAGGTCGACGCTGGCGGACGTGATGAACGAGTTGCTGAACGCTTCGTCGTCGTTGGTGTAGGGCGAGCCGCCTTCCTGCGGGTCGGCCTCCCAGTCGGGGCCGCCGGTCGGGTCGGCCACGTCTTCGAAGTAGCCGGCGTTGACGCGGTAAAGCACCTCGGCCGGCGGTGGCGGATCGGTCGCCAACCCTGACAGCGCCACGGCCGCGACGTTGCTGCCGTCGTGCGTGAACGTCACCTCCGCATCGAAGCTGCCGGCATCGGTCGGCGCGAACGTCACCGGCACCACCGCCGACTCACCCGCCGCAAGCACCAAGGGCGTCGTGAGATCAACCGAGTACGCCGCCGCCCCGCCGCCCGACAGCGTGGCCGCCGTGACCTCGATGTCCTGATCGCCAGGGCCGCCGAGGTTTTCGACGGTGATGTTCTGCGTGAGGGTTTGCCCTGCTTCGACCGAGCCGAAGTCGAGCTGCCCAGGGTCGGCCGAGAGTTGTCCGGCGGTGCTGAGCGGGATGACCTCGATGCCCTTGATCGCCGGGTTCTGGAAGACGTGGTCGAAGTCGATGTCGAGGTTCGCGTCGGACTGCACGGTGAAAGTGCGCACCAGCCCCGCGTTGGCACCGACCTCAGCGAAGACGTCGACGTCGTCGACGACGGTCTGTCCTTCGATCGCCACGTCGAAGAGCCGACCGCCGACCGACATTTGGTTGTTGCTGATCTCGGCGAAGTAGAGCCGCACGACGTAGTCGCCCGGATCGACGGGGATGTCCCACTCCATCTCCGCGGCATTGCCCGGGTCCCACCGTTCGGATTGGAAGATACGCGGATCGGTGCCGGCAGGGATGCTCGGGTCGGAGAGATCGATCGCCGCACCGGTGGTGAATGCCTGACTTTGTGCGACAAAGGCGTTGGATTCGGGCGCGGGGGCGGCGGCCGTGTCGGCCTGCCAGACTTGGCCGAGCGCGTCGGTGAAACCATCGCCGCCAGCGTTGACGCGATAGGTCGCCGCGAGCAACCGGCGGGCTTCGAGCTGTTCAACGACCGAGCGACCGGCGCTGATGAGGGGTTCGGCGAGTGTTGCGGCGGGCGATTGGGCGCCGGGCCGACGATGGGTGCGAGTTCGATCCGTCATGACGTACTTCTTTCGGGTTGATGACGACCCCGTAACGACGAGTGGTTGTTCCAAAAAGGTTCAGTGCGTGTCGGCCGGCTCGAGGGATTCGTTGATTCCCAGGCCCCGGCGGACGCCGTTGCTCTCGCCCACCCCGTCACGGCGGGACACGGACACGGCGTAGCTGGCGTTGGCCGAAGCAGACGCAACGCGGTTGTAGACAATGCCCGCCAAAGGCGCACCGATGTCGGACAGCTCTTCGATGGCAAGCTTCGCCGGCGTGACCTGGCCACCGTGCATCACGACCAGCACGGTCTGGTCCGCTTGTGCCGCAAGAAGTAACGCATCGGGCGCACCGAGCAGCGGACCCGTGTCGATGATGGTCACGTCGAACTGCGCTCGCGCCTCGGCCAGAATACGAGCCGCCGCTGATGGCGTGAAGCGCGGCAAAGCGCCACGCGACGTGCCGTCGGCTTCGATGTCCGTTCGCGGCAACAGTTCCAACTCACGCTGACGGCTCCGCCGGACATGGGCCGCGAGCGGACCGCCGTCGAGCACGGCCTCCAGACCGCCGGGCGTGGACTGGATTCGTAACGCACGGTCCACGTCACTGTGGCTGACCAGTCCGGTGTCGATCAGGTGCTCACCGATCCGCTTGCCGGCGCGGCCCGCATCACGGACTGCCGCGTGCATGTCGAGATCATCCAGACGATTGTTGCCCTTGAGAATTTGTCCCAGCGGCTGACGGTTCATGTGCAAGCGACGGCTGAGCGTGCCGCACTCGATGTCGCCGTCGACGAGCAGCGTCCGGCGCCCCGTCGCGGCAAACCGCCCCGCCAACCCCGACGCGATGCTCGTCTTGCCGTCACCCGGGAGCGGGCTCACGACGACGATCACGCGACCGCCTTCGATTTGGCTCGCGCCAAGATCGAGCTTGGTCCGTACGCGATGCAGTGCGCGGTCCAGCGCTGCCAACTCGTCGGCGTTCGCCTGCTTGTTTACCAACGGCACCGACCCGAGCACCGGCACGCCCGCCGCCGCCGTTGACGAACTGAGCAGCCGCGGCCGGACAAGACCGAGCAACGCAACCACGCCGACGCCCAGCCCCATCCCGCCGACGCCCGCAACGGCCGCCATCGAACGCCGCTTGTCGACCTTCGGACTGAACGGCTCGTCGGCCACTTCCAGAATCTCGATCCGCTCGGTGTCCGGCCGCTCGGTAATCAGCTGGTCCTTGCGAACTTCCACCTGGGCGAGTTGTTCCTTGAGAATTTTCACCCGACCACGCGTGGACTCGACAACCCGCAGCGCTTCGGTCAACTCGGTGAGCTTGGCCTGCTGATCGGCGCGGGTGTTGAGCATCGCCTCGCGTTGTCGCTGGAGCGTTTCAAGGTCTCCGCCCATGAGTGCGGTTGCCGTGGTGGCGCGATTGATCTGGTTCCACGCGGCGATGCGCTTCTCGATCGAACGTTCGAGTTGCACCACGGCCTGCTCGGCCTTGAGGTAAGTCGGGTGCCGCACGCCGAACCGGCTCTCGGCGTCGACCTGCGCCTGCTTGAGTTCGTCGAGCCGCCAGAGCATCTGTGAAAGCTGACCGTCCTGCAGCGCAAGTTGATCCCGCGACACTTCCGAATCGGGCTCGGCATCACCCGGTCGGGTGTTGGCGATGAGCCGGTCGATCGCTTCGATCTGCTCGTCGAGTTCGTCGATGCGAATCGAAGTGCTGTGCTGGGCGTAGTTGAGATCGCCGCTGCCGGCCTTGGTGATGGCGTGCGCGAGTTTGGCCTCGGCCTCGGCAAGCGCGTCGTTGAGTTCGACAGCGCGCTCGTCGAGTCTTTGGAGCGTTTCCTGTTGCTCGGTCTCGCGTTCATCGTGGTACACACGAACGTAAGCCTCGGTGATCGCGTTGACCGCCGCGGCGGGCACCTTGGCCTCGGCGTGGGTGTAGCGCACGTTGAGCAGTTCCGAACGACGCGGGTGATCGACATGAAGCCCGCCGGCCAACGCCATCGCGACGGCGTCGGGATCATCGCCCGCCTGCGGAAACAGTTGGGCGATGCCTTCGGCCTTGGCCGCTTCACGCAACACGCGCGACCCGCCGATGAGCGTGACCTGCAGGTCCATGTACGAGTTGAAGTTCGGCATGATCTGCGTGCCGTCCGATTCGTACACCACCCGCTCGAGTGCCGGACGGATGCGTAGTGAACCGACGGACTCGTACTCGATCGGCGTGCCGAAGAACGCCGCCGCGGCACCGGCCACACCCAGCACGAGGCCCAGCGTGATCGCGAACGGGTACCGGCCGCGAAGCAGACCGTGCAGCCGTGCCATCGGCGACGGCGGCAACGGTTGCGCCATCGCCGGTGTGGTCGGCGTGTGTGCGGAAGCCGTCTGCATCGACCGGCGCTGGATCGGTGCCGAAGACGGCGAACGTTGGACGGAAGGCAAATTGGTCATGAATCAACGCACTTTCTGAACGGGACGGGAGCAAACGGGCAAAACGGATTCGGGCGGACGTGAACGCCAGAACTTCGGCAGACGCTTCTTGCGACGGCCCGGCGGCACGTCGGCGATGAACGACGCAATGCCGCTCACCAACGGGTGTTCGATCGACAGTCCTTCGGTGGTACCGACGAATCGCGGCGTCCACGTCGCCGGATCGGACAGCTTTTCGTATAGGGCGTCTTCGTCGGCGGCAACGTGGGCGAGTCCCTGCTGATCAATGACGCGGGCGCTGCCGCGTTGGTGTTCGTTGCGGTGTTCGCCCAACATCGCCGAGCGCGGCATGACGATGATCGGCGTGCGCGACTCGAGGGCGGTTATCAGCGACCCCATCCCCGCGTGGGCGACGATGAGGTCGGCCCGCCGGGCGAGCCGATCGACGGCTCGCGCGTCGAGGAAAGGCCGGCAGCGCAACGCGCCGAACTCGGCATCGGTGTCGTGGGTCTGCGCAACGATCCGCGCCGCCCGATGATCGAGTGCCCACCGGTCAACGGCGCGGAGCATGCGGTCGAACGGAAACTGCGTGCCGACCGTCGCGAGGATCAGCGGACTGGGCGAGACGTCGTGGTGCGTGAGTTGTTCGATCAGCGCGCCGCGCTCGGCGTCGCTGAACGGCAAGCCCACTTTCAGCGGATCAGCGGCGACCGGTCTTGGTGCCATTCGTGTCATAAGAGCATTCCCATGTAGTGCGGCCCCTCCGAACGGGCCAAGTGTTCCCATTGCGTGATCCAAAGATCGGCGTACGGCCCGGCGCGTCTGCCCGAGAGCGAGAGCTTGTCGACGTTGGCCATCGAGTCGATCCACACCGTGCGCGAGCCGAACCAACGACCGATCCGCAGCGCGATCAACCCTGGCGCGGCGCCGGTGGTGATGACCACGTCCGGGCGAATCCTGAGGATGAGCCAGCCGATCCGCACCATCGCCCAAGCGCACTTGAACAAGCAGGTGCGGTTGGCCTCGGGAACGAGGTGGAACCGGTGGGCCGGCAGCTGATCCCGCAAGGACGCCAGCGTCGTGGCGGCATGGAGTTCGATCGGGCGGTGCTGGTCATTGCCGGCAAATCGGGCGAACGCCGACGGATCATCGACGATCGGCCGCACGATCCGGCAGAGCTGTTGCCAATGCCCCCCGCCGCTGGCGGCGACCAGGACGCGGATCGGGCGCGGGTTGTTCTTGATTGCTTCCGACATCGCAAATTCTCAGGCGACCCGCGTGAACTCCCCGCGGCGATTCCAGACTTCCCACCACACGTCGAACGACCGCCGCGACTTGCCCGGCCGCATTGCCCGCAGCAACCCGTGCGCCCCGGCACGAGTACCGGCCCATGCCACAAGTGCGGCGATACCGAACAGCCGCGTCGGCGGCGACCAGTGCCGACGCACGAGCTGCGCCTTGGCACGAAAGAGCCGAACGAGTTTGTCGGCACGGACCGTGTCGCTCGCCCCGCCGTGGTGGACCAGCCTTGCGTCGGGACAGATCACCGACGCCACGTCGAGCTTTCCGGCCCGCAGGCACAGATCGGTGTCCTCGCCGTACATGAAAAAGTCCGCGTCGAACCCGCCGAGCGTCCGCCACACATCGGCGTCGATGAGCAGGAAGCAGCCGGTGATCGCATCGACGACGCGGCGGCTGTCACGTTCCCATTTGCCGAGTCCTTCCGGGTGGAACAACGCCGACCGACGCATGAGCGAGGCCAGCCCGGTGCCGAGGCAGAACATGCTCCATGGCGTGGGGGCGCCGTGGCACGAGTTGGGATTCAGCCGGCCGTCATCGAAGAACGTTCGGCCGCCAACGATCGCGGGGTTGGGATCCTTATCCGCTAACGCGACGACCGCCGACACCGCGTCGTTGAGCAGGCGTGTGTCGGAATTGAGCAACAACAGCCGGCGTCCGGTCGCCACCTCGGCGGCGATGTTGTTCGCGACGGCGAAGCCGACGTTCGTCTCCGAACGGATCAGCCGGGCTTGCGGGTATGTCGCTTCGATCGCGTCGGCGGAGCCGTCGGCCGACGCGTTGTCGACAACGATGACCTCGAAACTCACGCCGCGCGTCTGCTCGTAGACCGAGTCGAGACACTCGAGCGTGAGCTGTTTCGTGTTGAACGAAACGATCAGGATGGACACGTCGGGTGTGTTCATGTGACGGCCTCCATGCGGGTGCTCTCGTCACGCTCCCAGGCTTGGTGATCGCCGAAGTGCCAGCGCCGCGCCGCCAGCAACCGCGCGGCGATGCGCACGGTCAGGTAAGCGGCGATGTCGGGCCAACGACGGGCCGAACGCGCGAGCCGCATCAACGCCTGCCGTTGCCCCGGCTCCCGACCCGCACCGGCATGCGTCTCCGCGTAGCGTGCCGCCACTTCGCGGTTGCCGAAGTGTGCCCGTGCCTTGATCTGGATCAGCGCCCAGAACGTGCGCGGCACCTCGACCACGAACGTCGCCGACCGCAACGTCTCACGCTCGGCCGGCGGAAACGTGAGCCGAACGAACGCGTCGTCGGCCGTAATCCGCGGGAATGTGTCGAACCGACGCCGCCCCTCGGCACTGAGCCCATACACGCCCGAACCGATCAGATTTCGGCAGTACGGCAAACCCGACCAGACCCGGTAGAACGCACGCACCGCCCAGGGCCGACCCGTGCAATCGAAACGCACCGACGGGGCCATCACCGGTGCGACTTCGTCGTGCAGCGCCTCGGCCAACGCCCGCGCGTCGGCCCACGGCAACCGGACGTCGGCGTCAACGTAAAGGCGTGGCAGGTGGCTCGCCGCCGCATCGCCGAGGTTCAAGGCCAACACCTTGCCGGCCGAGGTCGTTTCGACCACGCGGACGTTCGCACCGGTGTCCCGTGCAAAGCGTCGCACGATGGCGGCCGTGTCGTCGGAGCAGCCGTTGCACGCGACGATGACCTCCATGTCGTCGGCCCGATCGATGCGATTGCCGTCGGCGTCGAGGCATAGCACGCGCAGGCACCGACCGATGACGGCCGCCTCGTTGTGGGCGGGGATGATGACGCTGAACCGAGTCATGTGGCCCACCTCGGGTAGAGGCCCGAATCGAAGCCGACCGATCGCGTGGCGATCTTGGCCGCGCGGGTCCGCCAACGTTTGCGGGGCACGCCACGAACCGCTCGCAAACCCTCGCCGAGCATCCGCGTCGGCAGCGAACGGTGGTCGGCCACCACGGGCCCCAACGGCGCGAGCCACGACGCGAGTTGCGGCCAATCGGCTTCGAGCAGATCGAGCAGCCGCGGCCAATGCGCGGCGTGCATCGCCTTGTGATAGTGAAGCATCGTCACCGCGTCGGCCGGCACACGGCCGGACGCCGTGTAGCAACCGTCGGCATCGCGCAAGGCGTAGTTGGCCGACTCGTCGAGGAGCGTGAGCTTGAGCCCGAGGCGGTGCAAGGTCAGTCCGAAGCACGCCTGCTCCAGCCAATGCTCTCCGAACCGACCGAAGCCGACGTGGGCGTCGAGAAGTTTGATGCAATCCCCTAGCCAGGCGTTGGCGAGTTGGGTCTCGCGGCGGTAGCTGAACACGCCGGTGTTGAGATAGAGGCAGATGTCAGGCCCGCCGTCACACCGAGGGATCATCGGCAATTCGTTGACGTCGACGCCGAGCACCTCACACGCTTGCCGCCAGGCCGGGTGATACGGGTCGCCCTCCCGGCTCGAACCGACCACCCCATCATCCGGACAACACGCCGCCACGTCCGCCCCTTCCCGCAGGAGCAGCCCGCCGCCCTCGCGACACATCAGCGTGTCGCTGTCGAGGAACGTGAGTTGATCGGTCTTGAGCGTCCGCTCCAGCGTGGCGAGGCCGACGACTTTGTTGAGCAGGTGATACCAGCCGTACCGGCGGTACGTACCGCACTGGACGACGTCGACGTCCAACTCGTCGAGCATCCGACGGGTACGCCCGGACAATGGCAACCCCAGTCGCGGGATCACGGCGACGGCCGGCGCGTTGGCGAGCGTCCCGCCGTGTCGGCGCACACTTTGAAACAATCGCAGCGTGTTCGCTTCGAGCGGGCCGGCTTCGATGCAGGCGATGAGGGTGGTGTCGTGTTGCATTCGCTTTCCCTGGTCTGACTCGTGGTTACGCGGTGGTCGGCAGGACCGGCTGCGTGGGCGTGGGTGGATCGACGGGTTCGGCAAACACCCGTCGATACCGGCGGCGCCGCACCGCGCGGCTGTACCGCAGGGCCGTCCCGATCAAGCCCATACGCCGGCCCGCATCGACCGGCCCCATCGGCACCAGCCACTCGGCGATCTCCGGGTGCTGCTCGCTGATGACCGCCGCGAAACGATCCCACTTCGAACGATGCTGCCACTTGTGGTAGTGCAACAACGCCGCATCGGCCTGCGCGGCGTGGCGGTCGGCCGGCCAGTCGGTGCCGAAACAAAAGTTCGCCGACATTGGCAACGCGCCGACGCGCAGACCGAGCTTCGTCGCCAGCGGCGCGAGCACCGCCTGGTCGGTGAACCACTCGCCCCACCCGGCAAAGCCGACCCGAGCCGCAAGCACCGCATCAACCGCCTCACGCCACGCCTGTGAGAACCGCAACGCCGTGCGGCAGGTGATGACGCCGGAGTTGTAGTAGGTGCGGATCGCCTGGGTACCGTCCTCGGGTTCGACGAAACCGAGCGAATCGAACTCGACGCCAAGCACCTCGCAGAGCCGACGCCAAGTGTGATCGTGCGGATGGCCCGACCCGGCCGAGCCGATCATGCCGTCGTCCGGGGCGCACATGCGGATGTCCTCGCCATCGCCGAGCAGAATTTCCCTCGGCTCTCGGCAGAACAGGATGTCCGTGTCGACCAGTGTCACCGTCGGCGTCGCCGCGTAACGCTCCACCGTCTGAAGTGCGACGAGTTTGTTGTAAGTGTCGTACCAATCCCACCGGCCGATTCGCGGTCGATCGATCAATGTGACCGATTCCGCAGCCAACTGCTCGGTCGTCGACTTCAACAACGGCGCGCCCGCCCGGGGCCGAACCATCACCAACGGCAGGTCGGCCAACGCGCCGCCGTGCCGACGCAGGCTTCGCGCTAGACGGACCGCCTGCTGTTCCAACGGCCCCGCTTCGACGCACGACACCACCGTCGTCGGCGCGTCCGTCCGGCCAAGCGCCCCGGTCGTCGCACCGTGCCGGCGCTCTTGCCGCCGTGCCGACTTGCGATAACGACGACGCTGCAACGCGCGGGCCGCTTTGCGTGTCCTGCTCGACATCCCAGCGGAAGGCGTGGGCGTCTGAGTCGAAAGCCAGTCGGCCACGTCGCCGCGTCCGATCTCTCGCATCACCGGCAGCAACGGCGACGACGCCGGCTCGTTGAGCAGGTCGTGGTAATGCAACAACCGCGCCGTCCGCAGACGTTCGGGCAGGAAACTGTCGGGGGCATGGCCGAACGCACAGCAGTTGTCGCCCTCGCCCAGCAACCGCCAACGCAGTCCGTCGCGGATCACCAGCAGACCCAACGACGATTGCTCGAGCCATTGCTCACCACTGCGGCCGAAGCTGAGCTTCGCGTCGAGCATCGCACGGACCAACGTGCCCCACTTGCGGCCCAACTCGAACCGGGCCCTGTACGCGAACACGCCGGTGTTGATGTAAAAACGAATCGGCGTGTCGCCGGCCCAGTGTCGAATCATCGGGAGGTCGGCCAAGTCGATCCCTGCGAGATGACAAGCGGTTGCCCAACGTGCGTCGGCGGGATGGTCCGGGCCGTGGCTGCCGATGATCCCCTCGTCCGGGGCGGCCGCGGTGAAGTCGATGTCGTCGGGCAGCGGGATGCCCGCCGGGGACGACATCGGCAGCACGTCGGCGTCGAGGAACACGATCTGCTCCACACCGGGAAGCTGCTCGGCATGTTCGAGCGCGACCATCTTGTTGGTGAACTGGTACCAGGCGTTTCCGCCGTCGGCCGGCGAGCGTGGCAGGTCGACGAATGTCGCGTCGACCTCGCCGAGCGCGGCGATCGTCTCACGCCGGAGCGGGCTGCCCTTGCGACACTTCGCGGCGAGCAAACGGGCACCGCCGAGTTCGCCGCCCCACTTGCGCAGTGCCGCGAACAGCCGCACGGTCTTGGCCTCGAGTGAGCCGGACTCGATGCAGCTCACGACGACGATGTCATGACGTTTTGCGCCGTTGCGTTGTCTCATGCGAACACCTCCGTCAGTTCGGTGGACATCGACCGCAGGACCGCGGCGAGTTCCGTGCCGGCGTTGAACCAGTTCCACCGATGCCCCGTTCGTGTGCTCTCGGCAATGAGCGCGTCAGCAGTGTCGGGCTGATTGATCAACATCCGCAGGTGCGCCGTGAGTGCGTCGACGTCACCGACCGGATGCACCAAGCCGTGAACTTCGTGGTCACACCGCGCCCCCGCCGCCTCGGAAACCACCAGCCCGCAACCCGCCGCCCGCGCTTCGTAGGTCACGATCGCGCTGCCCTCCTCGATGCTCGGCAACACCAGAAAGTCCGTGCGGCCCAGCACCACCGCGACGTCGTTCTGATGGCCGAGGTACTTCACGCCCGGTTGGGTGAGCAGGTCACCCAGGGCTTGCTCGTACCCCGGCAGCATCCCGCCGACGATGGTGAACGTCGCACCGCGCTTGTCTTCGATCGCCCGCCAAGCACGGAGGGCGAAGTGCAAACCCTTACGCGGCTCGGCGCTGCCGATGAACGCGAAACGCATCGATTCGCCCCGTGGTTCGCGGTGTTTGGGCAAACGCTCGGGGTCGTAGCCGTAGCTGGTGAGTGCGAGGCGTTCGGGGGTGAACCCGCGATCGAGAAACGTCTTGCGAACAAACGGCGACGGGCAGGCAATCCGATCGGCGGCGGCGAACTCGGCCTCTTCCTGTTCGAGCCGGACCGGGTCGGCGGTGTGGCTGTGCCCGGCCGGCGACGACATGCCCAGTCGGTCGTACTCCGACGCGACGGCCTCGAACGCATACGCCGTGTGGGCGTTGGGCCGTTCGAGCAACGAAGCCGCGCCGAGGTCACGGGCGACCTGCATCGTGTGCAACGCACCGCCGGGCCAGGCGTGAACGACCACGGCATGTCGACGACTGATCTGCCGCAACACTCCCGCCGCGATCTGATCATGACGCTGCAAAGCACGCGGCCCGAGCAATCGGTACGACAGCTTCACATGCCCGATGAGCCCGCCCGCCAGTCGCAACTTCATCGTCTGCCGCAAGGACGCGAGCCCCTTGACCGGCCGCTCCAGCGAACCGCAAACCAGATGCACCGCAAAGCCCTGCCGCACGAGCTGCGATACTTGACACCATGCGGTGTGGCCGATCCCCGGAACGCCGAGCCGACGCGGGAAGCTGAACAGGACGTGCTGCTTCACTGGGCACGAACCCCTTCCCAAACCGGCCGGATCAGACCGACGGGCAACGCCGGCCTCGGCTCGGCAACCGTTTGTGTGATGTCGCCGACTCGGCACGCCGCCGCCGCCGCAAGGGCGAAATGCCACATAAGCTGCGTCTGGCCGAAGTACGTGATGGCCATGTAGTTGAGCGTGTGCATCGCGAGCATCGCCGCGACGCCCCAAACGATGATCGACTCGCGCCGAGAGGCCGGGTCCGAACGGTTTTCCTGCCGCAAGCCCTCGCCGACATCGAAGAACGCGAACAGAATGATCGCACAGAACGTGAGGATCACCACGATCCCGCCGTGCAGGCCTTGGACGACGTAGAGGTTGGTCACGTCGATGAGGTAGCCGTCCCAGTGGAGCGTGCCCAAGTCCGAGCCGGCCCAGAACCACTCGTCGGCGTGCTTGACGAACTGATCGAACAGCACGTAGCGGTGCCAACCGGTCGAACCGCCGACGATGTTCATCCGGCCCATCAGATGCCAGACCGGCTTGTCCATCAGGAAGTGCAGGCTGATCAGGCCTACCGGTAGCACGACCTTCGCCATCGGTGCGAAGTGCCGCCAGTAGAACGTGCATGCGAACACGAACCCGACGAACACCGCCATCACCGGCGTGCTGCTCGCGCAGAACACGACGATCATCACCGACGCAACCGCACCGAGGATCATCCAGTTCCGCAAGTGCGCCCGATGGAAGATCACCGGCACGATCACGCCCAACGCCGCCGCCCAGAAACAGCCGGCGAGGATCGGATGACTGAACGGTCCCTGCGCCCGCAGTCGGCCGTCGCGCCATGGCGTGTACTGCGGGACACCGCCCAGAAACGCGAACGGGTTCATGCCGTTTCGGTTCTCGATGAGCATGGCCACCACCGTCGGTAGCGCGAGCACGGCCAACGCGATCCCGGCCGTGAGCAGCGCCTTGCGGTCGGGCAGGATCATGCGCAACAGGAAGTAGCTGCCGAGTGCGTCGTAGGCGCTGCCGAGTTGCCGAACCACGCCGCCGGGCCGGTCGCTGTACGCCGCGGCGATGAGCGATACCAGGCACCACGCGATGAACGCCAAATCGAGCCGGCCCAGCCGCAACACGATCCCCGGCGTCCACATCGCCCGCGCCCAGCCCACGGCCAACATGATCCGCAGCACGTCGAAGTCGAACCCGCCGACCACGATCCGCTGGCCCGCCGGGATCAGACACGCCGCGAACAACGGCGCGAACATCCATCGCCTCGGCACCAACACCAGCAACGTCGCCAACACCAACGTCACCGCCGCCCCGACCGGGTGGAGGTTGTTGGTGTTCGACCACGATTGGTAAAAGACGTCGTCCATTTAGTGGGCTACAAGGCTGTTGCGGGCGGCACGGCCACGCAGACGCTGGCGGAGGAACTCCGGCATCAACGCGTAGGCGAGGGCTTTCTGGTAATGGGCATCCACCGGTGCGAGCAGGCTGCACCGCAAAGCCGACCAGATCGCCGACCCGCGCAGCCCGCGATCCCGTTGCTCGTGGACTGATTCGATGAAGTGGCCGGCGAGGTTGTTGTCCTTGTTCCGACGTTTGCCAGTCTTGCCGACGTTGCGGGCCTCACCCCCGAGCGCTTCGGGATCGACACCGCGTCTGGCACAAGCACGACGAAAGATCGTGTCGAGTTCGTGCATCCGCCGCTTGGGATCGGTCTGCGTCAAGCTGCTCACATGCACGCGATACCCGTAGAGCGGTTCGCCGACGACCCGCATCGGATAACGTTCGCCGAGCCGGGTGATGTAGTCCACCGCGTGAGCGATGCGCAGGTCCGGGTCATAAGTCTCGCCGGCAATGAGCGATTTCCGCCACATGCCGGTCGGGTCGTGGGCGGGCATGTGGAATGCCTCGATATCGGTGGCGCAGGCCACCCGGTCCTTGGCCGGATAGCGCGGCGCGACCCGCCGGTCACCGATGAGCAGATAGTGCCCGCAGAAGGCCGCGACCAAGTCCGGCTCGTCACGCATCACCGCGGCCTGATTGGCGATCCGCGTCGGCTCGGCCAGATCATCGGCGTCCTGGAATGCGATCAACTCACCCCGACAGAGTGCGAGCCCCCGGTTGAGCGCGATCGGTCGGCCGGTGTTTTCCTGGCGGACGAGCCGGACGCGTTTATCGGACAGTTCCGGGGCGGTACCGATCGAGCCGTCGGTGCTGCCGTCGTCGATCACGACCACCTCGAAGTTCGGCCACGACTGCGACAGCACGCTCTGCAGCGCCGGGCTCAGGTAGTCGCCGGCGTTGTACGCGCACATCAGAATGGAAACCAGCGGCGTGTCAGGCATGGCTGAGTAACCTCGCTCGGGCCCGGCGAACCCGGCGACCGACGTTGTGTAACTTCCCGCGCCAACCGACGTGCCGACGCCAGTCCGGGTCGGCTTTCTGCACGTCCAGCGCGAGTTTCCTGGTGTAGGCGATCAGGTCGGCGACGCCGTGAACGCCGTGCGACTTCATCGAGAGGGACGGGCGTGCCGCGAAGTCGGCGTCGGTGCGGATGCCGGCGTTCTCGTCGCGCGGGTCGTCGAAGTTCCCCATCGCGATCACCGGCCAACGCCAACCGTGACGGAAGCCGAGCTTGCACAATCGCACGCAGTACGCGGGGAACGATTCGCCCTCATCGAGCAGCCCGGCCGCCTCGACGGCTTCCTGCTTCATCAGAAACCCCGTCCCGCCGACCCAGCAGTTGAGCATCACCCGCCCGTCGCCGACGGAGACGACCTTTCGGCCCGCGATGGCTTCGTCGATGTCCTCCACTCGGAACGGCCAACAGCCGACACACGCAAGCG